>CATOOV010000002.1 GCA_951801955.1 uncultured Lachnospiraceae bacterium | reverse complement strand
CCACACGCATGATGAAAGGGCTTTAAAGCAATTTTCAATACTGTCATCTTCACATTGAAATTGCATTGTTTGACGAAAATAAGGGTGAGGTTTTCCCCACCCTTATCTTTTACATTTGAATAATTTCCTCGTTCACAATCTCCCTCGCACAAGCCCTTATGTTATTGAGCCGTCCTGTCCATTCTAAGGCATTTTCTTCCTTTAGCCGTTTTGTTAATGCCCTGTGCCTGTTTCATGCCCTCTATGAGCCGTTCAAAGCGTTCCTGCGCCTGCCTATCAATATCGGCAAGATAAGCGTTAAGTTTGCCGCTTGTGAGAAGATTGGTGTATGTAACCTTGCGGTACTGCCTCAGATAGTCCAGATGCAGCTGTCCCCATGCGCCTATCGGCTGTTCTTCTTCAGTGGGTAATCGTAAATCTGGAATAAAATATCCATTTTCTTCGTGATATGTGCCGTCTAACTGTTCAAATAGCGATTTTGTCATTTTGTAATTCCTCCAAACAAGATATTCACTCCACATATTTGTGTCTGCTGTCTTAAACACAATTTTTGAGTTTTATCCTTATCTGGTTTCATTCATGGTCTAACGCTTCCATAAAAAGTTCTTTGTCTCAACGCTGCACTTCATCAAATTATTGGTACGTTCCATGTGCTTCTGTTTTCTGATACCCTGATGTCCAGCACGAACTGCCTAGGCAAACATGTTGAAGCAGATGTTTTCCAGATAGCCTAAATCCCTAAAACAAATGGATTCAAACTGCTCTTCCATAAAATTCAATAATGGTTGTCCCTCCATCCCTTGCCTCCTTCTTTGAAATAATTCTTGTTGAGTATAGCGCCTGCCACACTTTCTTAGCAGTCTTGAATTTTGGGGTATTTTATGGTAGTATATTTAATAGAAAATCTTGATTTTCCGCCTAATATAAGACTTATAATATGCTAAAAGACATTCGTGGAGGAAAAAGGTATGCCAAAAAAATCCTTACAAAAAACGGAGCAACTTTTTTTAGAAATGGAATCTATAAAAAGTTGCTCTTTTGCGGAATCAAAACTTTTTGATTTGCACATTTTCCAAACAGAAGCAATGTATCAACCCGCCCATATTAGGAAGAACGGGATAATTTTTACAGATAACAGTTTACAATGGCTGAAAACATTGCAAGATGAATCCGTTGATTTAATTTTTGCAGATCCGCCTTATAACATAAAAAAAGCAGATTGGGATAAATTCGATTCACAAGAAGAGTATATTGAATGGTCATTGCAATGGATAAGTGAAGCTGCTCGAATCCTTAAACCTACAGGCAGCTTATACATTTGTGGGTTTAGTGAAATTTTAGCAGATTTAAAACACCCAGCAATGCGCTATTTTTCAGGATGTAAATGGCTCATTTGGCATTACAGAAATAAAGCCAACCTTGGAAATGATTGGGGAAGATCCCATGAAAGTATTTTGCATTTTAGGAAAACTAAAAAATTTAATTTAAATGTAGATGAAATTAGAATTCCTTATGGAAATCATACTTTAAAATATCCTTCGCACCCACAAGCAGAAAGCAGCCAGTATTCAAACGGGAAAAAGGCAGCTCCGATATGGACGCCAAATCCATTAGGAGCTAAACCGAAAGATGTATTTGAAATTCCTACCACTTGTAATGGAATGGGGGAAAAGACAAAGCATCCCACCCAAAAGCCCGAAGAATTGCTTCGCAAACTTATACTAGCTTCAAGCAAAGTAGGTGATGTTGTACTCGATCCCTTTTCTGGGTCAGGAACAACATTGGTGGTTTCTGAACAATTACAGCGGCTCTGGATTGGATGTGAAATGAATGAAGAATATAATTCTTGGGCAATCAAAAGAATAGATCATGTGTTTCCACAACCAATAGAAAAATGGATTGAATATGATAAAGAAAATGCAAAAAGGAGAGAATCAATACGATGACTTTGTTACAATTAGTAGAATGGGCAAAAACCAAAAACCGCTTTCAAACGATTGACGATTATTCTTCGTTTTGCGAAGAATATTTATCTTTTATTTTTGATGGTTTACAAGCTGTTATTGTCTCTCAGAATGAAAATCATTATCATTTCTTTCAATATCGTGAGGATGGAAATTTTAACGTTTCTCGTCCAATAAACAGTAATCTTATGATTTCTATTGAGAATTTCCATTCAGCAAAGCAAGATTTTAATTATGCAATGCAACATATACAAGAAATTAAAGAGGAGCCTCATCTTAGAGAATTGATAAACAAATTCATATATACATGCCAACAAATGATTGGTGCGGCATTAGATGCGCTTCCAGCGGGAAAAAGCAACAAAGCACGAAAAATTAATGGAGACCTATTTGAGCGTTACATAAGATTGATTTTGCAAAATATTGGAATTCCTGTTCATGATGGGGTTGTATCAGTCCCAGTTATTGTGGACGATCAGGAATTGTTTAAAATGTCTTATCAACATGATATTATAGTTGAAGAAAGCGGTGAAGTAAGGGCTATTGGTTCTGTAAAGACTTCAAGCAAAGATCGGATAGACAAAATATTTATTGATAAATTTTTGTACAATCGTTTAACGAACGCAGCCACACCACATTTTGCAGTATTCCTCAATGATGTTCAGCGAAAAGGAAGGGAGCCTCATTTTGGTGTGAATACCACATTTTTGACTGGACACTTCAAAGGATATACTATCAAATTGAATCCGTTAGATGGAGTTTATTATTGTGATTTAAGACCCAATATGCTGATAGATGATATTTTATCATCGCAAATTCGATCTCTTGATGTTTTACTTACAGAAGATATTTGGAGATTTATCAAGTAACTCCCGTTTTCTGCTTTTATAATACCATAAGCTGTATAATATCAATAAACGCTACGTTGAAATAGGCAAATAGGAAATTTTACGAAATTTCCGATAAGAGAAAAAAGCTTCGGACTGTTTACATAATAAAATTATGTAAACAGTCCGAGGCTTTAAAGGTCAGAAAAACATCTTTATCTTCTATTTAATTCCTCTACAATATCCTCCCAGGTAATGCCTGTTTCAACCATCAAGACAATCAAGTGATACAGCAAGTCAGAAATCTCATATTTAACCTCTTCCAGTTCTGGATTTTTTGAGGCAATCACAATCTCTGTGGCTTCTTCACCAATCTTTTTCAAAATTTTATCCAAGCCTTTGTCAAAGAGATAATTTGTATAAGAACCATCCCTGGGATTCAGTTTTCTTTCAGAAATAACATGAAAAATATCCTGGAATATATTTAATGGATTTTTGCTGGAATACTCTTTTTTTACTAATTCCTGAAAGAAACAAGTAGGGTTTCCTGTATGGCATGCCACGCCTACTTGAGATACTTTGGCAAGAATGGTATCTTTGTCACAGTCAATGGTCAAGGATTTGACGTACTGGTAATGACCAGAAGTTTCTCCTTTTATCCACAATTTCTTCCGGCTTCGGCTGTAATATGCCATTTTTCCCAATGCAAGGGTCGTGTGGTATGCTTCCTCATTCATATAGGCGAGCATTAACACTTCGCAAGTTTGATAATCCTGCACAATTACAGGAATCATACCATCTCCATTCAATTTGAACTCTGACCACTGCATAGAAGATTTGAATTTCCGTGTCTCAATCCCTTGCTGGGCAAGAAGAATTTTTAAATTCATCACATCTGTATTGGGATTGCTGACATAATCCCCTCCCATACCCGTCACACATTCTTTTTTCAAAATCTGTATCCAGTGCTTTTTATTATCACTGGAAATAATTACGCTAAAGGGAAGATTTGTGATATTTTCCAGTGATTCTACAATATCCTCATTTAACACTACCAATTTGTGAATGTGTTCCTGTACTTCTTTTTTATGTTTAAAGATCAGATCTACGGTTTCCATAGAGATCAAAATTTTTTCTTTTCCAAACCTTCTTGCACCTTCTTCTGCCAACCGAATAATATCATGTCTGGAACTATCCAAAATCACGCCTTTGCAGCCAGCATAAAGTATTTTTTTGATATCTTCCAGATGTTCAATACGTCCAGCGCCATAAATCGGTATTTCGATGATATGGCACAATTCCTTGAGGGCATGCAGATTGATGTCGTGTTCTTTTTCCGTATCAGCAAGGTCAAACACATACAATTTATCAACACCGCTGTCATTATACACCTTCGCCAGTTCTTTCCAGTCTCCGGCGCTTTCCATATTCCCCCGTCCTTTTACTGCCACGCCGTTTTTTAAATAAATCGTGGCAATTAGGTTTTTGTATTCCATAATTTCACCTATAAACTACCTTTCGTTGACATAATATCTGTTGTTCTGGGATCTTTTCCGGTTGCCTCATCCAAAGCGCGCCCGAATGCCTTAAAGAGAGCTTCCACCATATGATGGTTGTTGGTTCCAGATAAAATTTTCATATGGAGATTCATTCCTGCACTATAGGATATTGCATAAAAAAATTCCCGCACCATCTCTGTTTCCATATATCCAATCCTTTCAGCGGTAAATTCACCTTCAAAAGAAAAATATGGTCTTCCGCCCAGATCAATAGCACAGAGCACCAAAGTTTCATCCATAGGCAGAATACAGCTTCCATAACGCTTTAATCCTCTTTTATCCCTTGCAGCAAACCGAATGGCATTTCCCATGACAATTCCTGTATCTTCAATGGAATGATGCGTATCTACAATCAGATCCCCCTCCACTTGGACCTTAAGGTCAAAAAAGCCATGACGTGCAAATCCGTCCAGCATATGGTCAAAAAAACCGATCCCTGTATTCAGCTCTGTATTTCCACTCCCATCCAAATTTAAGGTCAGGCTGATATCTGTTTCTTTTGTCTTTCGGTGCTGCCTGGCAATTCTTTCTGCTGACATTATGATTCCTCATTTCCTACTTATTCTTTTGCGTAATTAAAGTACACCTAAAGGGCGCCCTGTCATGCCATTCGGCATGTCAGGTGCACTTCTGCATACTTGCCTTATTTGCCATGAAGATAAACCAGAGTCCTGGTTTTATGATTCTTCAAATCTTACTTTAATGGAATTTGCATGTGCCGTCAACTGTTCTGAGGAAGCAAACTGTATAATATCCTGGCAAATGGGCTCTAGAGCCTCTTTGGAATAAGAAATAATGCTAGATTTCTTAATAAAATCATCTACCCCTAATGGAGAGAAAAATTTCGCTGTCCCATTGGTTGGAAGCACATGGTTAGGTCCTGCAAAATAATCACCCAATGGTTCGCTGGAATATTCTCCCAAAAATATAGCGCCCGCATTTTTTATCTTCATCATAACTTCAAAAGGATTTGCCGTTAAAATTTCCAAATGTTCGGATGCAATTTCATTGCATGTATCAATTGCCTCATCCAGATTTTCTGCCACTAAAATATAACCATAATTTTCCAGAGATTTTTCTATAATTTCTTTTCGTGAAAGCTCTGCCGTAAATTTGTCTATCTCTTGGGATACCTGCTGGGCAAACTGCAGGCTGGTGGTAATTAAAATTGCACTTGCCAATTCATCATGCTCTGCCTGGGATAACAGATCTGCCGCTGCGTACCTTGGATTTGCCGTTTCATCTGCCAGAACCAGAATTTCACTTGGTCCTGCAATGGAATCAATACTTACGTGTCCAAACACTGCTTTCTTAGCAAGAGCCACATAAATATTTCCAGGTCCTACAATTTTATCAACCTTTGGAATACTCTCTGTTCCAAAGGCAAGTGCCGCGATGGCATGGGCGCCTCCCACTTTATAGATCTCATCCACACCGGCAAGATCTGCAGCCACGAGAGTTGCTGGATTTACCTTTCCTTCTTTGTTACAGGGAGTAGTCATTACAATCTTTTCCACCCCTGCTACCTTTGCCGGAAGTACGTTCATCAATACAGAAGATGGATAAGCAGCTTTTCCTCCTGGCACATACACTCCCACACGAGCAATAGGGGTAACTTTCTGTCCCAGCATTACACCATCTGGTCTGCTGTCAAACCAACTGTATTGCTTTTGTTTTTCATGGTACGCTTTGATATTTTCCAGGGATTTTTTCATAACTGTGATCAATTTGCCATCTACCAGGCGGTATGCCTCGCCAATTTCTTCCCTGGCCACTTGAATATTTTGCGCATTGACCTGTGCGCCATCAAATTGTTTGGTATATTGAAAAACAGCCTGGTCACGTTCACTGCGCACCTTTTCAATAATGGTATGTACACGTTCCTCATATTGTTTATAGCTGTTTGGGCTTCGTTTTAAAAGATCTTCCAAAAGGTTATTTCTGGAACCCTCTGTTAATTTTAATATTCTCATAGGTTTTCTCCTTATCTGTTTTGGTATATCAGTTGGGAGATGGCTCCCGATTATATCATGGGCAGCATTTTGAATATTACAAAAGGACTTCTTTGAGATCCCGAATCAATTTTGTAATACGTTCATTTTCCATTTTCATACTGACTTGGTTTACCACCATCCGAGCGGAAAGAGGGCAAACCTCTTCCAGCACACCCAATCCATTTTCCCGCAGGGTAGAACCTGTCTCTACGATATCTACAATCACCTCAGATAGGCCGACAATCGGCGCAAGCTCAATGGAGCCGTTTAATTTGATGATTTCTACTGTTTGATGCTTTTTATTGTAAAAATAATCTTTGGCAATTCTGGGATACTTAGTGGCAACCCGAATCAATTCATGATGCTGCAACAATTCCTGTGCTTTCTTGGGACCGCAGACGCACATCCGGCATTTGCCAAATCCCAAATCCAAAACCTCATAGATATTGCGTGCCTCCTCTAAAATTGTGTCTTTTCCTACCACACCGATATCTGCCGCCCCATATTCCACATATGTGGGAACATCTGGACCTTTTGCAAGAAAAAATTTTAATTTCAATTCTTCGTTTACAAAAATTAGTTTTCTTGTATCCTTATCTTTCATTTCCTGACAGGTAATTCCTATTTTTTCAAAAGTTTCCAGGGTTTGTCTTGCCAGACGCCCTTTCCCCAATGCAAATGTTAAATATCTCATGTTTTCCTCCATTCTGTACGTTTTTCAGCACATACAGGTAATTAGTGAAAGGATTAACAAATTCTTTCACTCTTTCCGCCATCTATGCTCGATATGATTGCACCAGTGTACCCAACGTTCTTAAGAAAGAAAAACAACCTCCTGCATATGCATACGTCCTGCATAAGAGTGATATTCTTCATTTGTCCTGCCTTCCTGCCGCAGCACTAAAGATGCACCTCTTCCCTGCTCCCGCAAAGATACCGCTTTTTGAATGGCATCGTCCTGTTTTTCTTTCGAATATACAATTAAAGTCTGGCTGCTGTCTGTTGGAATCTCAATTTTTTGTCTGGATAATGCGGCTAAAAGCTGGTCAATTACTACTGCAAACCCAATAGAAGGCGCATGTTTTCCAAAATAATCTATAAGATGATCATAACGACCGCCTTTTACAATTGGTTCTCCGCTGCCAAATGTATACCCTGCAAAGATAATCCCTGTATAATAATGATAACTGCTGAGCATTCCAGGTTCGATGGAAACATAATGCTGCACCCCATAGCAAGATAAAACCTGCATCAGCTCCTCCAAACGTCTCAAAGCCTTTAGAATCAATGGAAATCCTTCTGATAATTCTTTTGCCCGTTTCAGCATATCCTCTGTCATACTCAGACTGCCGAGCATAGAAAACAGTTCTTTTAAAGGTTTTGGAAGATGAAGGGAATCCATCAGTTCTTCCACTCCGAAAAAATTTTTATTGGAAATCAGTGTAATCAATTCATTTTCCAGATCTTCTTTTAACTCCGCGGCATGTACCAGTCCACGGAAAAAATCCACATGCCCTACGCCAATCTGAAATTCCTTTAATCCGGCTGTTTTCAGCGCATTTACAACAAGGGCAAGAATTTCTGCATCAGCAGCGACAGAATTGTCTCCCACCAATTCTGCCCCAAGCTGAGTATTTTCCTTTAACCTGCCCTGGTAGCTGCTGTTATTAATAAAGGTATTTCCCATATAACAAAGACGCACAGGAAATTCTTCATCTCCATAATATTTAGCCACACACCTTGCAATGGAAGGGGTCATATCAGGACGGAGCACCAACGTATTTCCTTCACGGTCAAAAAATTTATATAAATCTTTCGATGGGGTTGTACCAATTTCCCGGCTAAAAATATCAAAAAATTCAAATGTGGGCGTCTCAATTGCATGATAACCATACTTTTTCAGCAAATCATGCAGATTATCCTGCAAAATAAGCTTTCTTGCACATTCCATGTTATAGATATCCCGGACACCTTCTGGTGTGTGTAGTAATTTGCGTTCCATATGTAAATATCCTTTCTGATTCCAAACTCACCCCTGCGATTCTTGCCATGGGATTTGGCTCAACATTCGCTGGCATGGTACATGCACGAACCCCTTCCCCATCCTCGCAGAGTGTCTCATAAATTTACGCAATAAAATCCAAACGATACTTTATCACGCTACCATATTAAATTGTCTAGTTAAAACACGCATATTATATAGGAGAAAGATAAAAAAGTCAACCTTTTTTGAATGGCTCCCGAAAAGTTTTCCAGGGGATTGAATCCAGCATTCCAAGTGTTTGTAATGTAATTATATTCCTTATATCAACGTTTATCAATAGTTCCTGGAAACAAACATAGATTCTCATGTTTATTCCCGCATTTCCAGATCCTTTTGTATGGCATCCAGATATGGAACTAAAATACCTCCTTTTGATTTCAAAAAATATTCCCCTTCCAGTTCCTCATATCGAAAACTTTTTCTGCCGCCCTCCGCAGCACGATTCCAAAATTCCATCATTTTTTGAAAGCGAAGATAGTAACTCTCATTTCGGTGGGAATAAAAAATCAGCAGAAATGCCACTCCCTGCTGTTTTTCAAATTTCTCCATAAAATGTACTTGGTGAGGATGTATATTTTGCAGGGGAAACGTATCAGTATGACATTCTTTTGCATCAAAACATATGGGAATCCCCTGTACAGCGCCAATATAATCTACGGTACTCTTTTGGTCAAAATAGGCAAGTGTAATATGATGATTGTCCTTGTCAATATTGATAGGGGTAATAGGCGTTGGAACCTTTTGAATCAGCGCAAGCCCATGTTCCTCGTACTTTTCATTGGTAAGATTTATAAATTCTTCCAGTGTGGAACCTCTCAGTCCTCGTGAATTCCATGTTGCCATATGTCCTCCTCTTTGCCTAACGGAATCACCCGTTGAAATTCTTCTCCCATTGGAGCCCGCAGCTCCCTGCCATCCTGCATTTTCATGCGGTATGCGTGAAGCATCTGGGAACGGATTTGATAATGCTGATAGAACCAGTCATTTACTGTTTTGTCTCCATATTTTGAATCTCCCACAATAGGGTGCCCGATTGAGGCGAGATGCGCCCTGATCTGATGGGAACGCCCTGTGACCAGGTGTACCTCCAATAAAGTATAAGATTCCAGTTCCCTCTCTTTTTTGCTTACACTTCCATCGGCAGCCCCTTGTTTATTCATACCGTTTAAATCAGAGCGCAAAAAGCAACTCAATGCGGTATATGCTGTTTTAATATATTTGCTCCCTGGCATTTTGGAGCCGAATATCTTTACTTGGTTGCTGGCATTTTCTTTTTGCAGCCACCCTTCTATCACCTGATATTTCGTAACTTGTCCTTTTACAAGACAACAATAATATTTCTCAACAGAACGGTTATTTAACTGCCCTGCCATATCCTGAAGCCCTTTCAGACTTTTTCCTGCAATTAAAAGCCCAGAAGTATTCCGGTCTAAGCGGTTGCAGATGGACGGGCGGAAAGTTGCCAAATCCTTCTTAGAGATCGTATGCTGATTCAAAAGATAACCAATGATATATTCATTTGCTGAAAGATCATCTGGTTTCGCCTTTTGGGATAACATCCCAGAAGGTTTATTGATTACTAAAATATCTTCATCCTCATAGATAATATCCAAAGGGATATAAGGGTAATCCTGGCTGTTTTCCTGCTGTCCACCAGAAGAGATTTCATCAGATTCCAACATGGGGGACGCAAATTTTGAAAAGGTATCCTCGGACAAAAACAATTCCACGGTATCTTTGATATTCAGTTTTTCAGAACCATCCGCTTTTTTTCCATTTAGTTTGATATTTTTTTTGCGGAGCATCTTGTAAATAAAGCTGCCAGGAGCTTTGGACAAAAGTTTTTTTAAGTATTTGTCAAACCTTTGTCCCGCCTCATTTTTGCCTATCTGAAACTTTTGCATTCGTTCCTCCCTGTATCAGTTCCTTTATTCGCACGAAAGTAAAAACAAATGAAATCATGCCTCGGCTTGCTGCTTGGTATTTGGCTCTTATCGGGGAAATTTATTTCTTTTTATGGACATTTCGGATTGTCTTTTTCTTTTTGGGCTGCCACTCGCCGCCAAGAGCCCTATTCTGGTATGTTTCATTCTTTTTATTCGGATTTCCAGAATTTTCTTTTGTGCCAAGAACCTTTTTTGATTTGCTCCGTCCTTTTACATTCCTGTCATAATAGTCCTGCACATGGGTTGACCCGTTATTTTTTCTCCTGGGAGGTATCAGGCAATTCTTGTCATAACCGATCAAATCGATCCGTCCTATTTTTTGTAACGCTTCTTTTACCAAATCATAATTCTTGGGATCCCGGTATTGGATTAAAGCGCGCTGCATGGCTTTTTCATGTGGGTTATGAGCTACATATACCGGTTCCATGGTACGGGGATCTAAACCAGTATAATACATACAGGTAGAAATTGTAGAAGGTGTTGGATAAAAATCCTGTACTTGTTCTGGCATATAACCTAGATCTCGCAAAAATTCCGCAAGATTTACGGCATCCTGCAATGTAGAGCCAGGATGGGAGGACATCAGGTAGGGAACCAAATACTGCTTTTTCCCTAATTTCTCATTGATCTTCTGATACTCCCGCACAAATTGATGATATATATCTGCCTTCGGCTTTCCCATTTTTTCCAATACTTGATCTGAAATATGTTCCGGCGCCACTTTAAGCTGCCCGCTGACATGATACTTACACAGTTCTTGCAGAAACGTATGGTCCGAATCTGCCAGCACATAATCAAACCGGATTCCAGATCGGATAAATACTTTTTTTACTCCAGGCAGGCTCCGCAGTTTTCTCAACAACTTTAAATAATCTTTGTGGTCCACCTTTAACTGTCTGCAAGGTTTTGGGAACAGGCATTGTTTTTGGGGACACGCCCCTTTGGAAAGCTGTTTTTCACATGCAGGAAAACGGAAATTTGCAGTAGGTCCTCCTACATCGTGGATATATCCTTTAAAATCTTTTTCTTTTGTCAAAAGCTCTGCTTCCTGCACAATGGAATCATGGCTTCTGGATTGAATAATCCGTCCTTGATGAAAGGTGAGCGCACAAAAGCTGCAGCCGCCAAAACAGCCCCGGTTGCTGGTAAGGCTGAACTTTACTTCTGAAATGGCTGGAACGCCTCCTAAAGCCTCATAAGAAGGGTGATAGGTACGTGTATAGGGCAGCGCATATACATCGTCCATTTCCTGCTGGGTCAAAGGCTTAGAAGGGGGATTCTGCACAACAAAAATATGGTTGGGATAGCTCTCCACCAAACGTCTCCCGCTAAAAGGATCTGTGTTGCAGTACTGCAGATAAAAACTTTTCGCATAGGCTTGTTTTTCTGTTTTTACGAACTCAAATCCTGGAAGATACAAGGCATCATAAATATCCTCTTTTTGTTGAGTCCTATAGACTGTCCCAGGTACAAAGGTAATATCTGAAACACAAAGTCCGCTGTCCAATGACTCTGCCAATGCAAGGATACTGCGTTCCCCCATGCCATACATCAGGATGTCTGCCCCACTGTCCAGCAAAATAGAACGCTTTACTTTATTACTCCAATAGTCATAGTGTGCAAGACGTCTAAGGCTTGCCTCCACGCCTCCGATCAGAATGGGCGTCTTCTTGTAAGTCTGCCGGATTAAATTGCTATAAACCACAGTGGCATAGTCTGGACGTTTTCCCATCACTCCTCCAGGGGTAAATGCATCCCTTTCCCTAAGCCGTTTTGACACGCTGTAATGGTTTACCATAGAGTCCATATTTCCACCGCTGACTAAAAATCCAAGCCGAGGTTCCCCATAGATCGCAATACTTTCCTTTTGCCTCCAATCCGGCTGGGAAATAATGCCCACAGTATAACCATGTGCTTCCAACAGTCGGCTGATAATTGCATGTCCAAAAGAAGGATGGTCCACGTAGGCATCCCCGATTACATACACAAAATCAAATTGTCCTATCTTCCTTTTTTCCATGTCCTCCCGGCAAATCGGCAAAAAATTTGTCTCCATGGCAGTCTCCTGTTCTGTTTATTTCAGATTGAAGTCACGCATATTCTGCGTCAAATCTTAAAATCTTTCCCTTTATATGTTTACAGATGCTGCAAAACCAACATGTGTGCCGCCGCAGGAACGCTGATGGCGTTTTGAATTACAGAACTTCATATGTATTGTTTAATACTTGTTCATAGCTCGTAATATAGTAATCTGCAAGCCTGCGCTTTTCCTCTGTCTGAGGCATAGAAAAAGGATCTTCCACTGCGCACACCTGCATCCCTGCATTTTTCCCCGCACGGATTCCCATAGGAACATCTTCAAATACCAGACAGCGATCTGGCAGGACAGAAAGTCTTTTTGCTGCTTCCAAATAGACATCAGGAGCTGGCTTTCCATGTTCCACTTCGCATGAGGTCACAATCTCCTGAATACAGTCTCCAAAATCAAGCGCCGACACCACGGCGTCTACCAGTTCTCTGGAATTACTTGTGGCGATGCCTAACGTAATATTTTGTTTTCTGCAATAGTGCAGAAATTCCTGTGCTCCAGGTTTAAAAGGCACTTCATTCATATATTTTTCAATTGCCATTCGATTCCAGATGGATTTTAACTCTTCCACGCTATCCTCTAAATGAAACAACTCTTTGGTATAGACAGCCGTTTCTGTAAAACTCATACCTTCGATCTCATGCTGATACGTTTGGGGAAGCGACAATCCTCGTTTTTCCAAAAATTCCACATCAATGTCGTGCCACAGCCACATGGAGTCCACCAGTGTTCCATCCAAATCGAAAATAATGGATTCTATATTGTTTAACATAACTTTTATCGCTCCATTTGATATTCGAGACCATATCCAATTGGTCTGTCTTTTGTAAGATAATCTTTCAAAAATGAATATACTTCATCAAAATCTGCTTTGAAATCTATCTTCAAATCTTTCGTTTCTTTGTTTTCCTTCTTAGGCTCAGGTTTTAAGACAATGTTCAAATCCTCTCCCATCTCAGCGTCCGAATCGGGTTCCGATTCTACTTCTTGCTGTTTGATATCCACTGGTTCTTCCTGTTGGACAGCGTCAAAAAGAGCTTTCTTTGTCACCTTCTCTGTCAGTTCCTCCTCTGTGGGAAGTTCCTGATATTGCACTGTCTTTGTAAACTCAATATGGATTTTTTCTATCCCTGCAGCTCTTTTCAAAAGTTTCTCCATCAACGCCAGTTTTTTTGCTTTTGGAATATTGGGATTGCTGCTGATCTTTTTTGCAGAAGACATAAATTCCCCTAACTTTGTAAATTTTAATTCGTCTACTTCGTCTTTCGTTCTGCAGGATTTCAACTTTTCCTTATATGCCTCCTGTTCCTGTTTTAATTCCTGATATTCCCGATAAGCTTCCGGCTTTTTTTCTTTTAGATATTTCAGTTCCTCTGGAGATAAGTCTGCACCTGATTTTACTTTGGCATCAATCCCTGACATCTGGTTACTCTCACGCATTTTTGCCAGGTCTTCCTGATAACGATGGAGTTCCCTTTCCTGGGGAGTCATTTCTACTAATTTCTTCTTCTCTTCTTTTTCCTTCTTTTGCTGCCATTCCCGATCCAGCTTTGCCAATTTCACAGCATTATGGACCGTTCCGATTACTGGTAACATATTTGCACCTCCCTAAAACTTATTTTAGGTATCTCAGATAAGATATGCCCCGCTTCCATAGGGTGATGGGTAAACAAATTTATATCTGTGGTGTGCCAGGATCCTCATATGAGATACACTCTGCTTTTATAATTCCTAGCGTCCTGTACTTGTGTCTTGTATAATATTTATATCGGTGAAAAGGAATTCCTTCTTCACTTTCTTTTTGGACGGCAGCTACATCCAATTCCAAGACCTCCTGGTCCGATATGGCAGGAAACCCCAAGGGAAAGGTTGTCACACATAACCTCCATATCTGGGAAAGCCTCCTGAATTTCTGCAAGCCATTCTTGCGTAACCATTGGCGAAGAGCTGGAAGCAGCCAAAAGAGACACTTCTCCTTTTTCATACCATTCATGAAATGTAGTTTCCAGGTCGTGGCGCATAGCCGCGAGCATAGTCTTTCTGGCATTGGCAAAGCCACGGCATTTTTTAAAAGCGTCCAGCGTTCCCACATCGAATTTTAAGACAGGTTTTATGTTCAATACAGTTCCCAATGCGGCTGTAGTTGGGGAAATCCTCCCTCCATTTTTTAGATGTGCCAATGTCTCTACCGCTACATAAATTACCATTTTATCTCGTGCAGCTTCTAAAATTTCCTGAATTTCTGCCCCCTGATACCCCTCGTCGGCAAGCTCCAGAGCATCCAGAACTGAGCGGTGCAATGGGCTAGATACCCTCCCATTGTCTACCACAAATACTTTATCTTTATAGGGTTCCTCTTGTGCAAGACTGGATGCACTGGCACAAGAACCGCTAAGGCCACTGCTGATTGGAATATATACAATCTGCTCAAATTGTTTCAATCCATCATCCCATATCTTCATTACATCTGCGGGAGAAGGCTGTGAGGTTGAAACTCTTATGCCAGAATTGAGTTTTTCAAAAAATTCCTCCCGGCTTAACGTGACATCTTCATAGTAACATTCTTCCCCAAAATAAAAGGGCATAGGAAGGACAAATATTCCAAGCTCCTCAGCCTGTTTCTGCGTAATACCGCTGTGGCTGTCCGTAATAATTCCAACTTTTTTCATAGCCTTCTCCTTTCAAAATGGTTTTTTAACAAATAAATTTCTTCTTCGGTAAGCCTCCGATAATCTCCAGGCTGAAGAGAATCGTCCAGTTTTAATTTCCCCATAGAAATTCGCTTTAGATAAAGAACTTTCTTTCCCACAGCTTCAAACATCCGCTTTACCTGATGATATTTGCCTTCTGTAAGGGTCAGTTGTATTTCTGAAATCCAATTTTCTGTGTCTGGAGGTTGTTGGATGGAAGATAAAATATGCAGTTGTGCAGGCAGGGTATTACGTTTTTCCCCAATATCCACTCCATCTTGAAAACACTTTACATCTTCCTGGGTCACATTTCCTTCCACTCTTGCATAATAAGTCTTGGGCACGTGCCTGCCCGGCGCCAGCAGGTTATGGGATAAAGCACCGTCATTTGTAATCAGCAAAAGCCCTTCCGTATCTAGATCCAGCCTGCCTACCGGAAATAAATCCTTCCGGTTTTTCTCTGTAATGTAATCCAGCACCGTTGGATACTTTGGATCCATAGTTGCACAGACACAGCCTTGGGGCTTATGGAACATAAAATACTCATAATCCAAGTATATGATTTCTTTGCCCTGGAAAATAATATGGTCCTGTCCAGGAACCACTTTCTGTTCTGGACCACAGGGTAATTGCCCATTAACCTGAATCAATTTTTTGCGTATGTACTGTTTTACTTCACTGCGGGTTCCAATCCCCATATCTGCCAGGTACTTATCCAATCGTAACTGCATCTCTCTTCCTTCCCATTTTTGCTTATATTCAAGACAGAGTCCTTGCTGCAAGGCACGGCTTTGCTATGCTGGCAAAATCAAATAACGCAAAATTTCAATAGTTATAATACAATCGCTTCGGCTGCATCCACTTTAATACCCAATAGGGGTTGACACTAATCTCCTTGCCTGCCTCATCATTGATATAAATTCCAACATGCAAATGGACTGCAAATTTTCCTACTGTTCCTTCTGCCCCATATCCGCTGTCTCCCATAAAACCAAGCAGCTCTCCAGCTTTTATTTCGTCTCCTACCTGAAAATCTTTGGCATAATCATACAGATGTGCATAGTAAAAATAACCTCCGTTGGGAGAACGGACGCCAATACGGTAGCCTCCCAGTTCCAGCCATCCAACCTTTTCGATTACACCTTCTGTCATACTGATCACTGGATAGCGTCCCCGTTCATTCTGGGAAGCCATAATATCAGTGCCTTCATGCCCCCGGTTTCCACCAAAATTTCGATCAAACAGCCATGAATTTTCAAATGAAGTGGTCAAACCATTCTCTGATTTGGAAAGCGGAATTGGAAAGTATTCCAGGTCTTTCCAAACAGCATATTCCAGCTTTTTCATATTTCGAATCCCCTGGGAATGATATTGGTATAACAGTTGCAGGTATTCATCCAATTCCTTTTTTTTTGTTTTTTCCGTTAAAATATGCGCAACAAGGTAATCATATCTGGAAAAATCAGATTTTTTCTCATATTTCTGAAATTCCTTATATTGTTCTGTTGGAACTTGCTGTTGGCGCAAAAGTCCTATGGTATCTTCTTCATCCAAAAGGTGGGTGATCTTTGCAATCTCCTGTATATGCCCGGTCAGCGTGGTAATAAAACAGAGGATTGCGGTAATAGCCAATAAATGGATCACTGCCTTTTTACAAAATTTCATAAGCCCCTTTTTTATTCGTTAGATCGTTTCAAAAATTCTACAAGAAGTTTCCAGACTCTTTCTGTAGAGGAAATGCTTAACCGCTCTTTTGGTGTATGAATATCGAAAATATCTGGTCCAAAAGAGATGCAGTCCAATTCTGAAATTTTTCCTGATAAAATTCCACATTCCAAACCAGCGTGGATTGCCTCTATCTTTGGCTCTTTGCCAAATAAGTCACGATATGTCCCTGTTATCAGTTCCCGCAACGGGGAATTTGCATGATACTCCCACGCCGGATAATCTCCGCCAATTACAGCCTCGCCGCCCAAAAATTCAAAAAGGAATTTGAGGCGGTTTGCCAACTCATATTTTCGGCTGGTGACACTGCTCCTCACGGAAAAACACAAAAGCAACATATCCTGTGACATCTTCATAATTCCAACATTCAAAGAGGTTTCCACCAATCCCTCCACGTCCATGCTCATGTGCTGTACGCCATTGGGCATTGTGCGCAGCAGGAACAAAGTTTTGACAGCGGAGGACCTGTGCAAGACAGACTTCTTACCCTGCCCTAACTTTTTACATAAAAGGGCTATCTCTGGATCAGAAGTCTGAAATTCTTTTTTCAATTCCTGTTCCAATTTACTGATTTGCTGTGCCAGTTTTGCTTCCAATTCGTCAGACTCCAGAAGAATAACTGCCTTTGTCTCCCTTGGAATCGCATTATCTTTTAATCCGCCTTCTAAATGGTCTATCGCAAATGGGATTTCACTGCTCAGGGAATCCAACACCCTTCCTAATAGTACAATGGCATTTCCGCGTTCTTTATGAATCTCAACGCCAGAATGCCCTCCTTGCAGTCCTGTGACTTGGATTTCATAACAAATTCCTTCTGCTTCTATCCTTGATACCGGAAGACGGCAATCTGCCTGCAGCCCCCCAGCACAGCTTGTAAGAAAAATGCCTTCCTCCTCAGAATCAATATTCAAAAGTTTTTTTCCCTTTAACATGGAAATGTCAATGGCTTCAGCCCCCAGCATCCCAATTTCTTCATCTACTGTAATCACTACTTCAAGAGGAGGATGGCACAGGGAATCATCATCTAATATGGCAAAGGCATAAGAAAGTGCAATTCCATCATCTCCTCCAAGAGTCGTTCCACGTGCCTTCAAAAAATCCCCATCTACATATAACATAAGCCCATCTTTCTCAAAATCAATCTCCACATCTGGTTCTTTTTCACATACCATATCCATATGCCCTTGGATAATTACCGGTTTTGCATTTTCATACCCTGGGGAAGCATCTTTAAAAATAATCACATTATTATTCTCGTCCTGAATATACTTCAAACCACGGGACTTGGCAAATGCAACACAGTAGTCGCTGATCTCCTTAGTATTTCGTGAGCCATGGGGGATCTGGCAAATTTCCTCAAAAAATGAAAATACTTTTTGTGGTTCTAATTGTTCACAAATTTTCATGATAACCTCCTATATTGGTATATTTATGTGACTGGTTCATAAAATAAACTATGAAAAAAATCATGTACCTTATTATTTTAATCGGATTTTTGTTTTATATTCTGGGATTTCCTGCTGAATCCGTTCAGGCGGCTTCCATAGGTTTAAATCTCTGGTATGAAAAAATGCTTCCAACATTGCTGCCTTTTTCCATACTTTCCTATATCTTCATCCAGTCTGGGATTTTAGACCGCTTTGCCCTTGCTGTACATCGTATTTTAAAGCATCTATTCCCAATCAGCAGCGCTGGCATCTTTCCCCTTACTGCAGGGCTGCTTTTTGGATTTCCCATGGGAAGCAAGATTACAGCAGATTTGGTCCTGTCTGGAAAAATGTCCAAAGAAGAGGGACAGAGGCTGTTCTGTGTCTGCAATAATATCAGCCCCATATTTATTGGAAGTTTTATATTAAATGAAAGCCTTAATATGCCGCAAATACGGATCGCTACATATCTAATCCTGTATGTCCCTCCATTGGTGTTCTATATGCTCTGGAATCGAAACAAGCGTTTTATTGCTCCAATGGAAGAGTCAGAAAAAAAAGCGACATCCATGAACTTTCAACTCATAGATGCCGGCATTATGAACGGATTTGAGACACTGGCAAAGCTGGGCGGTTATATCATGATATTTGCCATACTTGCACAAATGACTACGCTGCTTCCCATAAAAAGCCCTGTGTTAAAGTGCCTAATCATTGGATTTACAGAAATTACCAATGGAATTTCTTATACTGCGAACCAGGCATTGGGATTTCGGCTTTCCTATCCACTGATGATAGCATTTACAGCATTTGGTGGGCTATCCGGCTTTGCTCAAACTGCTTCCATGGTAAAAGACACAGGTTTTTCCATGTTCCCCTATCTTAAGATAAAGGTTATGGGAACAGCCGTCTCTGTTCTTCTGGCTGTTCTGCTGGTAAATTAAATCAATATTGGTTATCTATATTATGTAACATGGATTCTTCTGGAGCAGCTTCTTCTTTCTGTGTCGGGGCTGCTTCGTCGTAATCTGTGGGAAGCCCTCTGCGATTAATATCTATCTCTTCATAACAACCCTGAAGGGAATTTAATAAATTTTCTGTCCTTGCCCTACTGGTTTCCATGGCATTTGCAATAATTTCTTCTATATTCGCTAACATGTTATCTGTATACTGAATGGCGCCCATTCGGATTTCATGCGCATCATTTGCCGCATTATCCAAAATTTCCTGTGCCTGGTCTCTGGCAATCATTACCACCTCATTCGCCTGGGCATAAGCCTGCATCATAATCTCATGTTCATTGACCAGGTTTTTTGTCTTAGCTTCTGCCTGTGAGATAATGGCGTCTGCCTTTGCCTTTGCGTCTGCGAGAATCGCTTCCTTATTGCTGATCATCTTTTGATAACGCTTGATCTCATCCGGTGTCCGTCGTCGAAGTTCTGCTAATAAATCTCCCAGTTCATCTTTGTTTACAACAATTTTCGTATTGGAAAGCGGCTGATATTTACAGTTCTCAATGAAGTCTTCAATTTCATCAATTGCCTGCTCGATTCTGCTACTCATAAACAACTACTCCTTAATTCTTATATTTTTCATAAATTCTTTCCATCAACTGTCTTGGTACAAAACGAGAAATGTCTCCTCCGTAGGATGCAACCTCCTTCACAATCGTCGAACTCAAATATGCATATTCCAAACTGGTAGTCAGGAATATCGTATCTACCTGCGCACTAATAATCCGATTGGTCTGGGCAATCTGCAGTTCATATTCAAAATCCGTTACCGCCCGAAGCCCGCGGATAATAATAGTAGCTTCAATCTTCCTTGCATAATCAATTAGAAGACCATCGAAAAACGTAATCTTTACATTTGGAAGATGACGGGTTATTTCCTCTAACATACTAACACGTTCTTTTACAGAAAACAATGGATTTTTTGCACTATTATTTAAGACTGCAACTACCAGTTCATCTACTATTCTAGCGGAACGCTCAATCATATCAATATGTCCAAATGTCACAGGATCAAAGCTGCCCGGATAAATCGCTCTCTTCATATGTCGCCCTCATGTGGCTTACTGAAATAACCTCCTGTCGTACCCTGACTGCAGTATTTTAAACTGCACGAATTCGTACCCCAAAACGGAGGCTTTATAGTAACCGTAAAAATATATGTTGATTTTTTTTATAAGTTTTTTCTCTTGTAATCTGATATCCCAACTCCTGGGTATATGACAAATCCGTATCCAGGGAAGTTTCCACTACTATAAGGCTGTCTTTATGAAGCAGGCTGGCTGCAGCTAACGCCTGTAAAACATCTGCCTCCAACCCTTTCCCATATGGAGGATCTAGAAACACCAGATCAAACGGTTCCCTTCCTTCCATCTGATAGATGGCAGTCACTGCATCCCTGACAAGCAGGGTGCAGTTATCTGTAAATTTCGTAAAATTTATATTTTCTTCGATACAGGCTGCCGCTTTTTTGTTGTTTTCCACAAACACTGCTTTTGAGGCGCCCCTGCTGACTGCTTCCAGCCCTATCTGTCCACTTCCGGCGAACAAGTCCAGAAATTGGCAGTCCAAGAGATAGGGATTCAATATATTAAATAATGTCTCTTTTATCCGGTCTGTGGTGGGTCTGGTTTCCATTCCCGGAATCGTCTTGAGTGGCAGGCTTCTAGCCGTTCCTGCTATGATTCTCATGGTTTCCTCCATTCTGTATGTTTTTCAGCACATCATGCCCTATGGGTACAAACAGGTAGTTAGTGGAAAGATTAACAAATTCTTTCACTCTTCCATCTCGTCTAAAATTACTTTCCGTAACAACGTCAGCGCACTTGCCACAGAATATTCCCGAATTCTGCTGCGGCTCCCAGTGTATTGGTTTTTTTCTGTATAGGTTCTGCCCTTATAAAAACAACTAATATATACAAGTCCAACAGGTTTTTCTTCTGTCCCTCCATCTGGTCCTGCAATTCCGGTAACAGACACACATAAATCTGCACCCGCTGCGTTTGCACCTCCCATTGCCATTGCCTCTGCGGTCTGTGCGCTGACAGCCCCATATTCTTTCAATATTTCTGCCGGAACTCCCAAAAGCTTCTCTTTTGCCTCATTGGAATAGGTAATATATCCTTCTTTTAAATATTCTGAAATTCCTGGCACATTGACCAACCTTCCTGCAAGGAGCCCTCCTGTGCAGGATTCTGCAGTGGTTACTGTGAGATGGTATTCCTTTAACAACTGATACACAGCAATTTCCAATGTCACTGATGAATCATTTGTGTAAATCAGCGTTCCAAACCGCTGTCTCAATTCTTCTTCCATGGGTCTGATCAGTTGATATGCTTTTTCTTCACTCTCTGCACTTGCCGTAATCCTCAGATGGACTTCCCCTGTCTTGGCATAAGGCGCCACCGTTGGATTGGACTGTTCCTCGATTAAATCTATAATTTTTGTCTCTGCCAAACTTTCTCCAATGCCGCATAATTTTATCATTTTGGAACAGATAATTTCTGGCTGCAATTGATGGAGATAAGGATATACTTGCTCTTCAAACATGGGAATTAACTCGTTTGGGGGACCTGGCAGAAGGATTACCCTTGTATTTCCTTCCTCCATAATAATTCCTGGCGCCGTGCCGTTAGAATTGTACAGTACCTTACATCCTTCCGGTACCATCGCTTGTTTCCAATTATTATCTGAAATGGTGCGGTCACGCCGTTCCATAAACGTCTTGACTGCCTCTCTTGCTTTTTGGTCTTCTAACAAAGTTTTTCCCATTACTTTTGCTGCCGTCTCCTTGGTCAGATCATCTTGCGTGGGCCCTAATCCACCAGACAAAATAATTATGTCAGAACGTCCGATTGCTGTTTCAAACAGTTTTTCCAAACGACCAGGATTATCTCCTACCACGCTCTGATAATACATGGAAAGTCCCAGCATAGCACACTTTTCGGAGATAAAAGCCGCATTGGTGTTTACAATATTGCCCAAAAGCAGTTCTGTCCCTACACAAATCAACTCAACTGTCATCATTTCATCATCCTTTTCACTGATTTAAATTTAAAACATCTTAAAACCCATAAGAACTACTGCCGTTATCATCCATATGGTTTCTGTATCATTGAATTATTTTTGCTCTTTTAAAACAGCTTTATTCTTGACAATATAATCAATCAGGGAAATCAGCGTCAAAATCAGCGCAACATAAGTAATAAGTTCTGCACAGATTTGATATACATTATGATCAAAATCTAGAATCAGCATGAGTATCATAAGCATTTGGAATGTAGTCTTAAACTTTCCCCAATAACTTGCCGCGATCACAATACCATTATCAGACGCTACCAGGCGGAAACCGCTGATAATAAATTCACGGCTGATAATGATAATGGAGATCCATGGAGCAAGCCTACCATTTGCGGTAAGACAAATCAAGGCGGAAGCCACCAGCAGTTTATCCGCAAGGGGATCCATAAATTTTCCAAAATTGGTAACAAGGTTGTATTTTCTTGCAATTTTTCCGTCCAGCAGATCTGTCAGGCTGGCAATGATAAAAATTGCAACAGCGGCATACATCCCTGCATCGCCCAATTCAGGAAGAAGCATACAAATTACAAAAGGGACAATTAAGACGACTCGTAAGATGGTCAGTTTATTTGGTAAATTCATGATACCATTTCTCCTATTAAATCATATTCATAAGCTCCAGTAACACATACTTTTACAAAATCACCGGTCATCAGAGGTACATCCGTATTGACAAAAATATAACCATCAACCTCTGGTGCATCCCGATAGGTTCTGCCTACATAAGCGTTTTCACCATCTACCCTTCCTTCAATCATCACTAGGAATTCTTTGCCCTTCATATCTTCATTTTTATCAAAGATGATTTCCTCCTGAAGCTCCATAATTTCTTCCTGCCACTGAATTTTCTGCTGTTCTTCCACCTGGTCTGGAAATTCAGCCGCTGGCGTTCCTTCCTCCTGAGAATAAGGAAAGGCTCCCAAACGGTCAAATTCCGTCTCATTTAGAAAATACATCAATTCTTCATGCATTTGTTGGGTTTCCCCTGGAAATCCAGCAATCAATGTGGTGCGCAGCGCAAGATCTGGGATTGCTTTTTTTAAGCGCCGAATTTGTTCTGTCAATTCCTTCTTCGTCGTCCGCCTGCCCATCCGTTTCAAGATCGTGTCGTTTATATGCTGGATGGGCATGTCAAGATAATGGCACACCTTTTGATTTCTTTTTATAGACTGTACCAGTTCCTCATAGATCTCTTCTGGATAACAATACATAATCCGGATCCAATAAATTCCAGGAATTTTATTTAATTGGTCCAGCAACGTATGAAGTGATTTTTTTCCATATAGATCCACACCGTATCTGGTAGTTTCCTGTGCAACCAGAATCAACTCCCTCACGCCCTGCCCTGCAAGCTGTTTTGCCTGTGCAATGAGGCTCTCCATAGGCACGCTTCGATAAGGTCCCCGGATCTTAGGAATAATACAGTAAGTACAATTTTTATTGCATCCCTCTGCAATTTTCAGATGGGCATAATGTCCTCCTGTTGTCAGGGTACGTCTGATTTTCGGAACTGGAAGTGTCTCCAAGGTGTGATATTGTTCATAAATATTACCTTTTTGGACTTCTTCCAATGCCTTTGCTATTTCCTCATAAGAGTTGGTGCCTAATACAGCGTCTACCTGGGGAATTTCTTTTCGAATCTCCTCCTGATACCGCTGTGCCAGACAGCCTGCCACAATCAAAGCCTGACAGCTTCCACGCTCCTTATATTCAGCCATTTCGAGAATCGTTTGAATACTTTCTTCCTTGGCATCATTGATAAAACAGCAGCTATTGATAATAATGGCGTTTGCTTGTTGTTCCTCATTGGTAAATGTATGGCCTGCCGCTTTTAAAGTCCCTATCATAAATTCTGTATCTACCAGATTTTTATCACATCCAAGAGAAACGAATAAAATTTTCATGATTTCCTCCACTGATTCTTGTGTGAGTACACATTTTATTTTTCCATATGGGAAAAATAGATTACCACGATTAAGAATACCACATCATTCCACACAGCGCAAACAAATACTTGTATATGCTGTGTGGAATGATGTGGTATAACATAATCTTATGCCTCTTCCAGGGCATCCTCAGTTTCTTCCAATTCTTCCCCCACAATCGTCACTTTGCTGTTATATAC
Source organism: uncultured Lachnospiraceae bacterium (assembly GCA_951801955.1). Lineage (GTDB taxonomy): Bacteria > Bacillota > Clostridia > Lachnospirales > Lachnospiraceae > Petralouisia. Next base: position 102,512 of record CATOOV010000002.1, on the reverse strand, counting down.
CTCTTCCACTGCAATAGACAGAGGTTTTTTGTTGGAAGGATTATCTATCATTGGTTCCTCTCCTCCAATAATCTGGCGTGCCCTCTTGGCAGTCGCCAACACAATAGAGTAACGGCTGTTTACCACTGGCTCTTCACCAATTTCAACACCACTGTTTGCCACTTTCATCAAATCTGTGTAAGAGGGATGTAACATCATAATAATCATTCTCCTTTCGCAAAGCTTTTTAACTCTGCCCTAATAGTTTCAATTAATTCACAATTCCTTGCCGCACGGGCATGTTCATTTTGTATAATAGAATGTACTTCCTGTACACATTCTTCCAAATCATCATTAATTACAAAATAATCATATTGTTCGATCCCTTGTGCTTCCTGCCAGGCACGGCTTAGACGGGAGGCAATTACAGCTTCTTCCTCCGTTCCCCTGTTTATAAGGCGGTTTTTCAGCTCCTGGGCACTGGGCGGGGACACAAACAGCAAAAGTGTATCTGGATAAGCTTTTTTTACCTTTAAGGCACCTTGAATCTCAATTTCTAAGATAACATCTTTGCCTTGTTCCAGCTTTTCAACCACATAATCTTTGGGTGTCCCATAATAATTATCTACATATTGGGCATATTCGATTAATGCCTTTTTATGAATCATTTGTTCAAATTCCTCCCTGGACACGAAAAAATATTCTTTTCCATGGCACTCGCCAGGTCTGGGAATCCGAGTCGTAGCGGAGATACTAAGTGCATATGTGCTTGGATGCTCCTCTAAGAGCTGTTTCATAATCGTTCCTTTGCCAGAACCGGAAAAACCGGAAACAACAACTAAAATCCCTTTTTCTTTCATCTACGTCCTTCCTTTGCCGACTTCTATTCGATATTTTGAATTTGCTCTCGCACCTTCTCAATGTCAGTTTTTAGATTAATGGCAATCTGGGAAATTTCCATGTCATTTGCCTTGGAGAGAATGGTGTTCGCTTCCCGGTTCATCTCCTGGGCAATAAAATCCAAATTCCTTCCAATACTTTCTTCTTGCATCAATGTTTTCTTCATACTGATAATATGGCTTTTTAAACGGACAGTTTCCTCATCTGTACAAATTTTATCGGCAAAAATAGTGACTTCTGTTATTAGCCTGCTCTCCTCCACCTGGGTATCTGCAAAAAGCTCCTGCACTTTACCCAAAAGTTTATTGTGGTATTCTTTCAGAATACCAGGAGAACGCTGTTCAATCTGTTCCACATAACGATACATCACGTCCAGCTTTCCCATCAAATCTTTCCAAAGCTGCTCACCTTCCCGAAGCCGCATATCTACAAACTGTTCCGCTGCCCCGCAGACTGCTTGTTCCAAAAGCTGCCATAATTGTTCTTCATCAACTTCCTGTTCTTCCATTGTAATAACATCAGGATATCGGGATAGATTTGCCGCTGTCAGCTCCATTGGCAATTGAAAATCTTCTGCCATCTGCCGCATATATTTTACATATTCAGCGGCAAGAGGCTGGTTATATTTTAGCTGCACCTGATTTTCGATACAATTTTCGTAAGTAATATAAAGATCTACTTTTCCTCTTTGAATATAATTTTTTATCAGATTACGAATTTTACTTTCAAAAAAATTCAATCTCTTCGGCATCTTAATTGCAATATCCTGATACCGATGGTTTACCGACTTTATTTCCGCCGTGATCTTCTGCATTTCATTCCCAACTTCACAACGTCCAAAACCGGTCATACTTTTTATCATACAGAGCCTCCTGTGTTTTGGTCATCTGAAACCTTCTCTATCTATATGCATAGATATTTTTATTATAAAACAGATTCTGGAAATAGTCAAACTTTCTTTTTGAGAAAAGTTAGTATATACTAAACATATTGTAATTTAGGCAATCATGAAATTACAATACGATCAAAATTATTGAGTTTCATAATTATCTATAACATACCGAAATCTAAAAGGAGAACCACAATGGCATTAGATGGAATTGTAATAACAAACTTAGTAAAAGAATTAAATGAAACTGTTCTAAACGGCAGAATTAGCAAAATAGCACAGCCAGAAACCGATGAACTTCTGTTGACTTTAAAGGGAACCCATGGACAAGTACGGTTAGTCTTGTCGGCGAGCGCTTCTCTTCCCCTGGTCTACCTGACAAAGGAAAACAAGCCAAGCCCTATGACAGCGCCCAATTTCTGTATGCTTTTAAGAAAACATATTGCGAATGGCAGAATCACAAAAATTTACCAGCCAAATATGGAGCGCATCATCAATTTTGAAATTGAACACCTCAATGAACTTGGAGATTTGTGCCATAAACTACTGATTGTGGAAATTATGGGAAAACACAGCAATATTATTTTCTGTGAGGAAAATCTCCGTATTATAGACAGCATCAAACATATTTCCGCCCAAGTCAGTTCTGTCCGTGAGGTGCTTCCAGGAAGAACTTATTTTATTCCAGAGACCCAGCAGAAATCTAATCCCCTGGAAACAACAGAAGAAGAATTTTTTGAGAAGGTATATTCCAAACCCAATCATTTACAAAAAAACATTTTTACTGCCTATACGGGAATTAGCCCTGTCATCGCTTCTGAACTGTGTTATCGAGCTGGATTGGAAGGCGACCGCCCAGCATGTGCATTGTCGGAGGATGAGAAACATCATCTCTACCACCACTTTTCCTGGCTGATGGAAGATATCCGGGGCAAAAAATTCTACCCTAACATTGTCAAAAAAGGAAAAGAACCTGTGGAATTTGCTGCTGTGGAATTGACACAATATCATGACTTAACAATCATGGAATATCCCAGTATTTCCCAAGTATTGGAAACCTATTATGGAGACAAAAATATTTATACCCGTATCCGCCAAAAATCAGCGGATCTGCGGAAAGTTGTCTCCACTGTACTGGATCGGAACCGCAAAAAATATGATCTGCAGTTGAAACAACTGAAGGATACTGAAAAACGGGAAAAATATAGAATCTATGGGGAACTGATCAATACGTATGGTTATCATCTGGAAGAAGGAGCAAAAACCCTTTCCGCATTAAATTACTATACCAATGAAACGATTACGATACCTCTGGACAACCAATTGACGCCACAGGAAAATGCTCAGAAATATTTTGACAGATACAATAAATTAAAACGTACGTTTGAAGCTTTGACAGATTTAACTAGGGAGACAAAGGAAGAAATCGAACATTTGGAATCTATTTCTACTTCTTTGGATATCGCTGTATCAGAGGATGACCTGTCTCAGATTAAGGAAGAATTGACACAGTTCGGCTATATCAAGAAAAAACATACGGACAAAAAGCAAAAGATGAAAAGCAAGCCTTTCCACTATCTTTCTTCGGATGGGTTTCATATTTATATTGGAAAAAACAATTTTCAAAACGACGATCTGACCTTTAAATTTGCAGTAGGATGCGATTGGTGGTTCCACGCAAAAGGAATGCCTGGATCCCATGTGGTAGTAAAAACCAATGGGGAAGAACTCCCAGACCGTGCCTTCGAGGAAGCTGGAAGGCTTGCGGCATACTATTCTAAGGGAAGAGATAATGACAAGGTCGAAATAGACTATCTGGAAAAGAAAAACGTAAAAAAACCCAAGGGCAGCAAACCAGGATTTGTCGTCTACTATACCAACTATTCTCTGGTAGCTTCCCCAGACATCAGCGGATTAACACTGGTATCCGATTAAGCCTGTCCAAGACGCCATACAATTACATTTTTTGTTAAAACCGGAAAGAACTGCATGTCTAATCCAAAAATCTGTGCATATACTATCACTGTAACCGATGGGTTACACGGCGCTTATGTACGCACACAAACACTCAAAGGAAGGATGTCAGCAAAGCTGGCATGTGCCCGGCTCGGCGTGCAGGGGTAAAAATCCACTTCCTACCTGACGAGCAAAAAGCGCTCAGACAAAAGATAGCATAACGAAAGACAACAGGAGGGAACGATATGTCTAATTCATCTAACAAAGCAGTAGTACCAGAAGCAAAAAGTGCATTGGATAAGTTCAAATTTGAAGTTGCAAACGAAATTGGTGTACCTTTAAAGGACGGCTATAACGGAGATTTAACCTCCAAGCAGAATGGTTCTGTCGGCGGATATATGGTGAAGAAAATGATCGAGGCCCAGGAAAAACAGATGGCTGGTAATTCTACTACCATGTAGCAGACAACAGAGCACAAAAATTAAGGCACAATCAAGCTACTAGTTCTTTTGAACCTGGCGGTATTATACCAGCTAAACTTGAAGGGACTGTCGCAATAAGAATGAAACATACAGGACATGGTGTTTCCAAAGAGGAAGGATACTAATTCCTATCTGTTATTTTCTTAATGTGGCAGTCCTTTCTAATTCTTATGTAATGGAGATCATTTCTGATACTTATTCTTATACGCCATGAGTGCTGCCACCGTCTTTGAGTCTTGAATCACTCCCTGATAAACCAAATCACACAATTCTTCCAGAGAATATGCTTCCAATTCAATAAACTCGCCTTCATCCAGATGTTGTTCTGTAGGTACCAAGTCCGCAGCTACATAGACATCAACCATTTCATTACAAAAAGCAACCGTTGTTCGCAGAGATAAAAGAAATTCCAAATGGTCACAGCGATATCCTGTTTCTTCTTCCAGTTCCCTGGATGCACACTCAATCGTAGGTTCTGTAACAGAATCCCTGGAACCTGCTGGTATCTCAATGGTGTAACGGTTCAGGGCATTTCGATATTGGCGTACCATCAGTATTCTTCCATCCGGCAATACTGGGACCACCGCGGCAGCCCCCTTTCGATGTTCCACATAATCCCATTTCTCTACTTTCCCATCTGGCAATTCCATATAATCAGAATAAAAATCCAAAATAGATCCTTCATGCTCTAATACTCTTTTTACCCGTTTGACTAATGGTTGTTTCATTTTATTTCCTCTTCTTTCACAATATTCATGACCCACTATTTTGCGTCTTGGTGCCAAATTCAAGCTATCTCTTTTCCTAATTATGGAACAAAAGTGCGTTTCACGCACCTCCGCGACCAACTTCCTTTACTAACGCATCTTTTGTTCCGCGCCGCGCACAGTCACGAAGTGACTCTTTCTTCTTGTGCGCGTGCGCATGGTAGTTTTCTCATATAGGAAATTTGGAGGAATTTCCTATATGAGAATTAAAGACCGCCAACATAAAAATGTTGACGGTCTTACATGCCTAAAATGATACAGAATGTGCCGATTTAATCGGCTGTCTGTGGTTAAGGTTGTGTATCTTTTACTTAGCGTAATCAGTTACACGAGATTCACGAATCACGTTTATTTTGATTTGTCCTGGATATTCCAATTCATTTTCAATCTGTTTGGAAACATCACGCGCTAACAAAACCATATCAGCATCGCTAATTTGTTCAGGAACTACCATAATTCGAATCTCCCTACCTGCCTGAATAGCAAATGACTTATCAACACCTTTGAAATTATTGGCTATGTCTTCTAACTGTTTTAATCTGTTTGAATATGTTTCTAATGTCTCTCTTCTTGCTCCCGGTCTTGCTGCCGAAATTGCATCCGCTGCCTGTACCAGACATGCAATCAGAGATTCTGGTTCCACATCTCCGTGATGTGCTTCAACTGCATTAATGACTACTGGACCTTCTTTATATTTTCTGCATAAGTCCACACCAATCTGAATATGAGATCCTTCCACTTCATGGTCAACAGATTTCCCAACATCGTGTAACAACCCAGCACGCTTTGCCAGCCTTACATCAACGCCGATCTCTGCTGCCAACAATCCTGAGAGTTGGGCTACTTCTACAGAATGTTTCAATGCATTCTGACCATAACTTGTCCGAAACTTCATCTTACCAAGCAACCGCACAAGCTCTGGATGAATTCCATGCACACCAACTTCCAGCGTTGCAGCTTCTCCCTCCTCCCGAATCATAGTTTCCACTTCCCTTTGGGCTTTTTCTACCATTTCTTCAATTCGTGCCGGATGGATACGTCCATCTACGATCAGTTTTTCCAAAGCAATCCGAGCTACTTCCCGACGAACTGGATCAAATCCAGAAAGTATTACTGCTTCTGGTGTATCATCAATAATTAAATCCACACCTGTCATCGTTTCCAGGGTCCTAATATTTCTTCCTTCCCTTCCGATAATCCTTCCTTTCATTTCGTCATTGGGAAGCTGCACTACAGAAATTGTTGTTTCTGCCACATGATCTGCTGCGCATTTTTGAATGGCAGTTACAATATATTCCTTTGCCTTCTTCCCTGCTTCCTCTTTTGCTTTGATTTCCATTTCTTTAATCAATTTTGCAGTATCAAGCTTCACATCATCTTCAATCATTTTCAAAAGATAATCTTTTGCCTGTTCAGAGGTTAATCCTGAGATTCTTTCTAGTTCCTGTACGCGTTCTTCGTGTAGCTTACTAACTTCTGCCTTCTGTCTGTTAATCTCTTCTTCTTTTGCCGCAAAACCTGCTTCCTTTTTCTCGATAGACTCTAATTTTCGATCCAGATTTTCTTCTTTCTGGATAATGCGTCGCTCGTTGCGCTGAATCTCATTCCGGCGTTCTTTGATTTCTTTATCAAGTTCATTCTTTGTACGAATGGACTCTTCCTTGATCTCCAGCAAAGATTCCCGCTTTTTGTTCTCAGCAGCCTTTACAGCCTCATCTATTATCTCTCTTGCCTTTTCCTCCGCACTTCCAACCTTTGAATCTGCAATACGCTTGCGATATTCAATCGTGGACAGATACGTAACAGGCACCGCGATAATTAACGTGACGACTACGGCAACTACAGCGATTAAAATTCCTGGCACAGGAGCACCTCCTTATTTCGTTTTCATTGTACATATAGCAAAACATTTTTGTTTCTAATATGTCATATACAATAAACCGCAATTATAACATGCAATCTAAGGACATGAATAACAACATACTTGATTTTATACTTTTTTCTGCTTTATGTCAAGTGTTCTAATACATGCAAAATATCATCTGAATGAAAACCTTTCCGCAGCAAAAACTGATACATTCTCTGTTTTTCTTTTAAATCCGCCTTCTCAGTAGAATAACCCTTTTTTTCTACCCATTTGGAGATCAATTCCTGTTCATTTTCTTGTTGGAATTCTTCCTCAATCGCCTGCTGGACCAACTCCATCGCGACCCCTTTTCCCAAAAGTTCCGTCTGAATCCTTCTCCTGCTCTTTCGCTCTTTTTGGCATCCCACATAGTTCTGGGCATAACGCAAATCATCCAGATAGTGATATCCCTTCACATACCCAATGGCGTCTTCAACTACATCTTCTGGATAATATCCTTGTGTCAGTTTGATTCTTAGCTGGCTTTCTGTCCGATCCATCCTTTCCAACAGGTGTAGTGCTCTTCTTCGTGCCCGTTTTATGAGAATTTCCTGCCTGATTTCCTGAAACTGCTCCTCTGACAAATCTCCTCCTTCTGATAGGTCATACTGCCTTTTTTCACCCTTATACAACACAAAAAACGTCCTGTCTTCCAACATAATCTTTACTCTTTTTTTGTCTAATTCGGTAATCTGCATAATCTGCATTTCGATATCCTTTCTGACACACTTATCTCAATTTCAAGAACGCACCCGCGTTCTCTCCACCATATAAATCCAATCGCGGACCGCCCATTGTCTAAAACCAGCTTTGACCTATGAGTTTTCTCAATTTCCGCTGGCAATTTCTTTTTTGTCTGATATCCCAGTTTTCTCTGTCTCTTTTGTCTCCTGTTTTTTGGGTTTCTCTTCCTCTTTTTGACCCTGTTTTCCTAAATTTTCAGCCTCTTTTTGAGTTTCTTCCAAATCTTCCTTTGCCAATACCTGGGTACGAACCTTTTCTTCTACTTCCTGGCAGACATCTTCATGTTCCTTAAGAAACTGTTTCGCATTTTCCCTGCCTTGTCCAATCTTAACATTGTTGTAAGCAAACCACGCTCCAGATTTATTGATAATACCAAGATCTACAGCGATATCCAAAATATCACCTTCTCTGGATATTCCCTGCCCAAACATGATATCAAATTCTGCCTCCTTAAATGGCGGCGCCACTTTATTTTTCACTACTTTCACCCTGGTACGGTTCCCAGTAAATTCACCTGCCTGCTTCAAGGTCTCAATCCTCCTGACATCCAGACGCACAGAAGAATAAAACTTCAAGGCACGTCCTCCGGTAGTAGTCTCAGGATTTCCAAACATTACGCCAACTTTCTCACGGAGTTGGTTGATAAAGATTACAATACAATTCGTTTTACTGATAAGCGCCGTTAATTTCCGCAGTGCTTGGGACATCAAACGTGCCTGCAGCCCCACATGTGAATCCCCCATATCCCCGTCGATCTCTGCCTTGGGTACCAATGCTGCCACAGAATCCACGATTACAATGTCTACAGCGCCAGAACGCACCATAGTTTCTGTGATTTCCAGTGCCTGCTCCCCATTGTCTGGTTGTGAAATATAGAGATTGTCAATATCCACGCCAATGTTTTTTGCATACACTGGATCCAGCGCATGTTCTGCATCGATAAATCCAGCAATACCCCCATTTTTCTGTACCTCTGACACCATATGTAATGCCACCGTGGTCTTGCCGCTGGATTCCGGTCCAAATACTTCAATAATTCTTCCTTTTGGCACCCCGCCAACTCCCAACGCCAAATCCAGACTCAGACAGCCAGTAGGAATTGCCTCTACATTCATATTCTTTGCTGATTCTCCAAGTTTCATCACAGAGCCTTTGCCATAATCTTTCTCAATCTTAGCAATTGCCGCGTCCAATGCCTTTAATTTTTCCTCTCTTGTCGCTGGAATCTCTAAAATTTTTGATTTATCTTCTTTTGCCATACTCATTCTCCTTTATTTGCGAACCTATGTTCGTGTTTTATTATATAGTAATATACTTTCATCGGATTGTCAATTGTTTTGTGGAAATTTCCTCTGATTTTTGATAGGTAATCGGACATTGCCGCTTACACTGTAAACAGCAATGTTTGAACTCTTATCCTGTTGGAAAAGAAAAAAGAACAGCTACACATGGTAACTGCCCTTTATTATAATATCTTCCAAATAATTCGTCAAGCAATGATTGACTTAATTCCTTCCAGGGTGTGAAAACCAACTTCTTTTTTTACTGCCTGCCCATCTTGAAACAAAATCAGCATAGGAATACTCATTACCCCATATTTCTGCGCCAAATCCCCTTCTTCATCTACGTTTAATTTTCCAACCTTTACTTTACCGGAAAATTCCTCTGCCGCCTTGTCAATGACAGGACCCTGCATTTGGCATGGTCCACACCAGGGCGCCCAGAAATCCACAAGCACTGGCACATCGCTCTTTACCACTTCTTCTTCAAAATTTTCTACTGTAATCTTTACTGTTGCCATATCAATTTCCTCCTATTCTGAAACTTCCTTTAGTATACCATATTTCTCCAATTCAAATAGTATTTTTTGCTAAAATAATGTTAAAATTTTCTTTCTTCCTTGAATCACCTCTTTCTTCATGGTACATTTATTTTATCGTGGAAATTTTAAGCCCTTTTTATAGTTTGCAGTTTTCCACGAAAGGGCGGTCCCAAATAAGGCGGCTTTATCAGACATATAATGGCGTTCTTGAAGTTTTGTTTGGATCTCGCTAAAAATTTTTATACTGAGGTTTACCAATGAAAAAAGATACCATACAACAATTATTACACGATTTAACTGCCACGGCAGGCCTACTGCTTTTAACCACCATACTCACATTCCTTCTTTTTTTCCGCGTTTCTGACAATCCCATCAATATTGCATTATTTTATATTGTTGGCATTATCACGATTGCAAGATACACCAATGGATATTTTTTTGGCATCTTTGCATCTGTCTTTGGCATTATTTTAATTAATTGCTTTTTTACATATCCCTATTTTAATATAGACTTTTCACTGCCAGATTATCCATTTAGTTTTTTGTGTATGCTAACCCTTTCCCTCATCACCAGTACTACTACCTCCCATATGAAACGACAGACCAAAGCTCTTGCCGCCCATGAAAAACAACTGCTTGAGGCGGAAAAAGAAAAAATGCGTGCAAATCTTCTTCGTGCAATTTCCCACGACCTGCGCACACCATTAACTAGTATCCTAGGTGCAAGTGCAGCAATGGACGAACACTGGAATAATTATGATAATACGGAACACCAGGAACTAATTCGCCATATTCACGATGATGCAAGCTGGCTTTTAAATATGGTGGAAAACCTTCTCTCCGTAACCCATATCCAGACTGAAGGTTCCAAACTCAAAACCACACCAGAAATCGTGGATGAAGTTGTGGCTGAATCTGTAACAAGGCTGAAAAAAAGATTGCCGGATTCTGAAATCCATGTAACACTTCCAACAGAAATTCTAATGATCCCTATGGATGCAATGTTAATAGAACAAGTGTTAATTAACCTTATGGAAAATGCCCTGATCCATGCCAATACAAAACATGCTGTGGAACTTATTGTAGAAGATCAGAATGAACATGTTCAGTTTCGGATTATTGATTATGGCATAGGACTGAATGAAAATTACTTAGACCATATCTTTGATGGAACTTACTCTCTGGCAGCTTCCTCCGATGTCCATAAAGGATTTGGCATTGGGCTTTCGATCTGCCAAAGCATAATTACTGCACATCACGGCACAATTACTGCAAAAAACCACTCTGCAGGAGCAGAATTTACATTTACATTGCCGAAGGAGAATAACCATGAATAAATTTACCATATTAGTGATAGAAGACGAGAAAAATATCAGCGACTTTATTTCAAAATCTTTAACATACCAGGGGTACCGTGTATGCTGTGCATATACAGGAAAAGAAGCTTTATCCCTTGCTTCCTCCCTCTGCCCAGACATTTTTCTGTTAGATCTTGGTCTGCCGGATATGGATGGCATGGAGATTATAAAGCAAATCCGCAGTTGGTCTGGACGCCCGATCATTGTGGTTTCTGCCCGCACCCAGGAGGATGACAAAGTGCGTGCCCTGGACGCAGGGGCAGATGATTACCTGACAAAACCCTTCGGCACCTCGGAGCTGATGGCAAGAATACGCGCTTCGCTGCGCAACAGCAGCCGCCTTCATAATGACCATGGGCTGCCGTTACATCCGTACCACGCAAAAGATCTGAAAATTGATTTCTTTAAACGCATTATCACCATACAAGGAGAACCCGTCCATCTAACCCCTATCGAATACAAAATCGTTGCCTTTCTTGCACAGAACTCTGGAAAAGTGATGACTTATTCTGCCGTCATGAACAATGTCTGGGGACCCTACGCAGAATCAGACAATAAAATTCTGCGGGTAAATATGGCAAACATTCGGAGAAAATTAGAAATAAATCCCGCAGAGCCTGTCTATATATTCACAGAGGTAGGTGTGGGCTATCGGATGGCAGATGATGAAGACAACGAGTAAAATTTTCCTATAAAAAACAAATGGGGATGTTGCAAAACGAATAGGTTCCACAATATATAGTAAAATACAGACAATATATTTACTATATATTATAGAGACTTCTGATTTTGCGACAACCCCTGAATCTATGTAACACATCCTGCTGCCTAAAAAAATTTTTCTTACTATTCCTTTGAAATATCTAGATCTCGTACCTTTTTTCTGATTTTTAACACCATAGAAGGAGCTACCGAAAGTTCATCCAATCCCATACGGATAAATGTTTCTGTAAGGTCAAGATCCGCGCCCAATTCGCCGCAGATTCCCGCCCATTTTCCAGCCTTATGGGCATTGTCCACCACCATTTGAATCATTCTTAAAATTGCTTTATGATGTGGATTATAAAACCCATCCAGCTTTTCATTCTGCCGGTCGACAGCCAATGTGTACTGTGTCAGGTCATTGGTTCCGATGCTGAAAAAATCTACCATTTCAGCCAAATCATCACTTACCATGACAGCGGCTGGCGTCTCAATCATAATTCCCTGCTCAGGAACCTTGTATGGAATCCCGTCTGCATCCAACTCTGCCTTTACACTTTCTACAATATGGTATATTTTCTTTACTTCTTCTACAGATGTAATCATTGGATACATAATGGACAAGCTGCCAAACATAGCGGTTCGGAATAAAGCGCGAAGCTGTGTCTTAAAAATATCCTGCTCTTTGAGGCAAATACGGATGGCGCGGTATCCCATGGCAGGGTTATCTTCTTTTCCCAGATGAAAATAATCCACCTGTTTATCGGCACCAATATCTAAAGTACGAATGATAACTTTTTTTCCAGCCATTGTCTGTACCACCTGTTTATATGCCTGAAATTGTTCTTCCTCTGTGGGATAATCTGTTTTTCCTAAATATAAGAACTCACTTCGGAATAATCCAATGCCTCCGGCATCATTCTCCAATGCATACCCAACATCACCCACACTGCCGATATTTGCACAAATTTTGATTGTTTTCCCATCCAGTGTGACATTTTCTTTTCCTTTCAATGTTTGGAGCAAAGTAAGTTTTTCCTGCTCCTCTTTCATTCTTTGCTCTGCATCTGCACATACTTCTTGGGAAGGTTCAAAGATTACTTCTCCATGAAACCCGTCTACCACAACCTGCACACCAGAATGAATTTGTTTCAAATCTACAGAAACGCCGATCAACGCAGGAATATTCATCATTCTTGCAAGAATGGATGTATGGGAATTTGCAGATCCATGAATGGTCACAAATGCCAATATTTTTTCCTTATCCATCTGGACTGTCTCACTTGGTGTCAAGTCATCTGCCACGATAACCGAAGGTTCCATAGATGCAAAATCCACATCTTCCTCCCCTGTCAGATTTTTGATCAGACGATTGGAAATATCCTTGACATCTGCCGCCCTTGCTTTCATATAATCATCTTCCATACTGGCAAACATTTCACAAAAGTTATCTCCAGTAACAGCAACGGCATACTCTGCATTTACCATCTCGGTACAAATCATATTTCGGATTGCCTCCTGGTAATCATCATCTTCCAGCATCATCTGGTGCACTTCAAAGATTGCCGCACTTGCCTCCCCCACCTCTTTTTCTGCTTTCTCATACAATTTCTGCAATTGTTCTGCAGACTTTTTTTCTGCCATTTCAAGCCTGGAAATCTCTTTATTTACATCTTCAATTTTAGTTCTTTTTACCTGCTGGTCTTTTTTTTTAAGCACAACAGCAGGACCAAGCACAATCCCCTTGTATACCGCCTTTCCAGATAATTTCAGCATTTCAGTACCTCCTCATTTTTATGTTTCACATTCATATTTTTTGCAACCTGCCCACATACAGCCTTTGCAATGTGAAAGGATTTTGGAAATTTTACAGACATATAGTCATTCATATTTACTTTTAACTTTTCGCCTGTAATTGCTTTTGTGTACTAATCATCAAAAGTCTCTACTGCAAACAATGGCTGCCCTGCTTTAATTTTCCCTTCTGCCAGCAACCGTATCTTCTGGTTATCCTCCAATTCTGTACAAAGAATTGGAGATACGATAGAGGGAGCGTTCTTTTGGATATAATCCAAATCCAGCTTCATCATTGGCTCACCTTTCTTTACCCGTTGCCCGTTTTCGACAAAAACTTCAAATCCTTTTCCGTCTAATTTTACAGTATCAATCCCAATATGCAAAAACTTCTTCCCACTCGTTGTAAAATACTAAATATTTTTTCTTTCATAGTTCCTCCATTCTATGCGTTTTTCAGCACACACAGGTAGTTAATAAAAGAATTTGTGAATTCCTTCACTCCTCCCTCCATACAGTATAGCCTTTGGATGTTTTCATAGTTTGTCCTGATTTGCTGGTGGACCCATTCCATACAAAAAAAGACATTAACATACACAAAATACACCCATAATTAGGTTTTTTGTATAGTTAATGCCTCCCGAAAAGTTACATACTATGTATTAAATATATAACATGTTTTTGGAATATTGTCAATTATTTTTGTAAAAATACACAAAAAACCTTAAGAAAATTTCAATTGATTCTTTTCATATTTTTATTACAAAAAGATCAATTATCGTGTATAATGATATTTGGAATTAACGGCTTTTTCAAACCGTTAAAAATCGAAAGGAAAGGCAGAAAAATATGGATAAGAGACGAAGGAAAAGAAGAAGAAAGAAAAACAATACGGCACGTGTAATGGTCTATGTGATCCCAGTAGTCGCCATTATCCTTGTTGGTATTGGAATTACCAGTACGGTAAACAAGTCGTCAAAGGAAAAAGAAAACAAAGAATACCAGCAGGATATCGCTTCAGACAAGGAGCTTCAGACAAAAGACCTGCCTGAAGACGGAACTGATTCGAAAGACGAACAAGAAGAATCAAAAGATTCCAAAGAAGATAACAAAGATGACAAGGAACTCACTCCAGACAGCACAGAAGAAACCGATTTGCCAGAGACAGAAGAGAAAAAAGACTCTTTTTCCCTTGCAGATCTTGACAATCCAGAAGGGTTTGATGAACGACCTGCGGAGAACGGATTTGTCCTGCAGAATGAGCAGATTGACTTAAATGGATTAGATACCACATGCCTGGACTGGGGACAAGGCGGAGACTTAGATCAGTGGAACCGCCCTGCCGGCTGTTTGCAGTATCAAGAAAAGTACGGAAAATATAATGCTTATTTTATCTCAGATGAACCAGAGAAAAAAGTAATCTATTTAACACTTGATGAAGGTTATGAGTATGGCTGCACCCCTAGGATTTTAGATACCTTAAAAGAAAAAAATGTCCACGTAGTCTTTTTTGTTACACACTCCTATGCCAAACAAGATCCTGACCTGGTGCAGCGTATGATTGATGAAGGGCACGAAGTTGGCAATCACAGCGTAACCCATCCAGCGGCAGGTCTTCCTTCCCAGACCATAGAACAGCAGACCAACGAAGTAATGGGGAACCATGATTATATCAAAGAACAGTTTGGCTACGATATGCACCTGTTCCGCTATCCTGCCGGAAAATTCAACGAACAATCTGTTGCCCTTTTAAACAACCTGAATTACAAAAGTGTATTTTGGAGTTTTGCATATCTAGATTACGATGTGAATAATCAGCCTGATCCTGCAGAGAGCCTTCAAAAGATTATGGACAAGCTGCATCCAGGCGCGATCTATTTACTACACGCTGAATCGGAGACAAATACCCAGATATTAGGAGATTTTATTGACCAGGCAAGAGCCCAGGGTTATGAGTTCAAAGTATTTGAATAAAATAATAAGAACAAAATGGTGGTGTCGCAAAATGAGAAATTTCCACAACATATAGTATGGATATTTGTAGTATTGTTACTATATGTTGTGGAATCCCTGCATTTTGCAACATCCCCATTTTGACGCGCCGAGCGCGGTCACGCAGCGACATCTTCTCTTCGCACGAGTGCGCACCCCACAGCAAGAACGCCGATGGCGTTCTTGAATTCAGGCATTTTTGCGGTCAATTACTTTTTTACTCATTAAATCTGGAACCTTCATGCAGGGACTGTTCCAAAATGTAAGGACTCCGCAATATATAGTAACAATATGGCAAATATCTGTACTATAATTGCGGAATCCCTACATTTTGTGACAATCCCGTTTTTTGTCCGCTGCCGGGCAACAAACCTATATCAATGACTTAAATCAATTTCGACCAAATTCTGAAAGCACCAGCCCCTCGTTTCGATCCAGAGTCATTCCAACACTCCAGCTATTAACAAACAAAAGCAGAGGATTTCCTTTTAGATCCTGGATTTTTTTCATATCTGAAGTTCCTGTCAGTTTATCCATGTCCAAATCCTTATTTTCAATCCAGCGGATATGTTCATAAGGCAGTTTTTCCAGACGGATATCCACATTGTACTCATTTTCCAGGCGATATTTTAATACATCAAATTGAAGAACGCCTACCACTCCCACAATAATCTCTTCCATACCTGTATGATATTCCTGAAAGATCTGGATGGCGCCTTCTTGTGCAATCTGGCTGATTCCTTTTACAAACTGTTTCCGCTTCATGGTATCCATCTGACGCACTCTTGCAAAATGCTCTGGCGCAAAGGTCGGAATCCCTTCAAAAGCGAACTTCTCAGACGCCGTTGTAATGGTATCCCCAATTGAAAAAATACCTGGGTCAAACACACCGATAATATCGCCCGCATAAGCTTCCTCAATGATTTTACGTTCCTGCGCCATCATCTGCTGGGGCTGGGACAGGCGTATTTTCCGCTCTCCCTGGATATGGGTCACTTCCATGCCTGCCTCAAATTTCCCGGAACAAATCCGCATAAATGCAATACGATCCCGGTGTGCCTTATTCATATTTGCCTGAATCTTAAAGACAAAAGCAGAAAAATCGGATGAAAATGGGTTAATCTCACCTACATCGGCATTTCTTGGCAACGGTGAACTGGTCATCTGCAAAAAATGCTGCAAAAAAGTTTCCACACCAAAATTTGTCAGTGCAGAACCAAAAAATACGGGTGACAGCTCTCCCTTTGCCACCAAATCCATATCAAATTCTGCGCTTGCCCCGTCTAACAGTTCCACTTCCTCCAGCAGTGCGTCCTTATACTCTTCCCCGATCTCTGCTGCAAGATCAGGGTCATCAATTGCAATATCTTTTTCCAACCCTTCTTTTGTCCCTTTTAAGGTATCAGCAAAAGTCATTACTTTTTTGGAATTTCGGTCATAGACACCCTTAAAATTCTTTCCGGATCCTATGGGCCAATTGATGGGGCAAGTAGCAATTCCAAGCTCTTTTTCGATCTCATCCAGCAAATCAAACGTATCATTGGCATCACGGTCCATCTTATTAATAAAAGTAAAGATGGGAATATGGCGCATCACACATACCTTAAATAGCTTTCTAGTCTGTGCTTCCACACCCTTAGAACCGTCAATCACCATCACAGCAGAATCTGCCGCCATCAGGGTACGGTAAGTATCTTCTGAAAAATCCTGATGCCCAGGAGTATCTAAAATATTGATACAATAACCATTATAATTAAACTGCAGCACCGATGAAGTAACAGAAATACCTCTCTCTTTCTCAATCTCCATCCAGTCAGATACTGCATGTCTTGCAGTTGCCTTGCCCTTTACAGAACCTGCAAGGTTAATGGCTCCTCCATACAACAGAAATTTTTCTGTCAAGGTGGTCTTTCCAGCATCTGGATGAGATATGATTGCAAACGTCCTGCGCTTTTCTATTTCTTTTTGTAAATCTGCCAAAGCCTATTCCTCACTTTCCATTATTCTTCTGATGCCATTTCTTCCTCAAACAGCAATACCTGGGATATTATATCATGACAAAACTGGTTTGTCACCCTGCCAACAGAAAAGGAAACTTACAGGAAAGGAAACTTTGATACAAGGGAACCTAAGGTTATTGCATCATCCTCTGCTTTTGTCTTCTTCTGATTAACACAAAACATCCTGCATGTACCACCGCTGTCAAGATCCAAGATACTGGATACGACAGATACAGTATCCATAGACTATGGTGCTGCTTGAATATCGTAAATATCCATAAAATACGGAACCCACAGGCACCCAGGAGTGACACCACCATAGGAAGCACTGCGCAGCCAATTCCCCGCAGTTCCCCTACCAATACATCCATAATTCCACACAAACAGTAGGTGGTACAAATTACAGAGAGCCGCAGCATCCCCACTTGTATGACCCTTGGGTCAGAAGAATAAATTCCAAGAAGCTGATCCCCCAACAGATAAGCCGCCCATCCAAAGATAAGCCCCACTGCCGTCACCATAGCAAGACATTCCAACAGCACCTTGCCAATCCTCTTATAATTGCCTGCCCCAAAATTCTGGCTGGAAAAACTGAGTGCCGTCTGATGATAAGAATTCATCGCCATATAGATAAATCCTTCAATGTTAGATGCCGCCGTATTTCCTGCCATAGCAATAGAACCAAAGGAATTGACGGAAGACTGTATCAACACATTAGACAGTGAAAATACGGTTCCCTGAAGCCCTGCCGGCAATCCAATCCGCATCATCTGCATCACCTTGTTCCGGTTCATGTGAAGCTTGGAAAATTCCACCCTGCAGCCCCCTTCCATATGCATCATACAGCGCAAAATCAAGGCAGCAGATACAAGCTGGGAAATCACAGTTGCCAAAGCCACCCCTGCCACACCAAGCTGAAAGCCAATCACAAAAAGTAGATTTAAAAGAATATTGATAATACCAGCCGCCAGAAGATAATACAGGGGGCGCTTGGTATCTCCCACAGCACGCAAAATCGAACTGCCAAAGTTATACAGCAAAATTACAGGCATTCCCACAAAATAGATGCGGATATAAAGTACTGCATGACCTAACACATCGTTTGGAGTTCCCATTAAAATAAGAATCTGAGGAGCCACCAAAATACCCAGGACTAATAAAACACTGCCACATAACAAGCTAAGCACAATGGCGCTGTGCACAGTTTCATTCATTTCCCGTTCTTTTTTTGCTCCATAAAACTGTGCTGTCATCACATTTGCACCAACTGAAAATCCAATAAACAGATTTGTCAGCAAGTTAATCAGGGATGCATTTGCGCCAACCGCTGCCAACGAGGTACTGCCTGCAAATCTTCCTACCACCACCATATCTGCTGCATTAAACAAAAGCTGTAGAATACTAGAAATCATCAGCGGAATGGAAAATGCAAGAATTTTAGGAAATAACGCTCCATTACACATATCTATTTCATAAGATTTTGTTTTCATTTGCACTTAATTAGGAAGCTGCAAAAGGTTCCCCAATAACAGCTTCCTATCCTCCATTTCTAAAACCATCCCCTACGGGCACCCCATTTTCAAGATTCTCTTGAGAGTGTTGGCGTTAGAGCTTTCGTTTACAAGGTCCCATCCTTGTAATCCATGCTATTTTATAGAAAAGCGGACGGTCTTTACATTTCCTGCTTTGTCACTGATTTTCAGGACATAACTTCCTTTTTTGGATACAACCTTTCCATTTTTGATACTTTTTCCATTCAGCAAAGCATGTTTCACTCCAGAAAGCCGATCGCGGAAATTGATCTTTACTCTATTTTTATATGTTTTCGATTCAATATTTGTCACAGGCTTAGTCTTATCTATCGTAAATTTCACAGACTTTGTATTTCCGGCAAGCATCTTCACTTTGATACGGTAAACCCCTTCTTTTTTTGCGGTATAAGTATTCGTAACCTGGCTTACTTTATTCACCTGGAAATTTGTGATCACACCATCTGATTTTAGCTTAATTGCCTTATTCTTCCGATAATATGCATTATTTTTTACACCGCTGATTTCACAATTCCTATCATTGGCATATTTTGCGCTGCTAACCGCATAAAGGCGGACATTTTTACGAATATCCTTTAAAGAATACTGCACAGTATAGTGATCCTTTTGGATCTTTCCATTTGCCTTATATACCTTGAAAGGATATTTGATATAAAATGAAAGCGCCTTTTCATCCAGCTTTTGTATCGGCTCCACTTCTTCCTTTATCATCTCGGAAAGCTCCGAGAGATCCAAAACTGCCTGATTTTTGTTCAGAACTACAAATTCTTCTTTGGTATCCTTTGCAGACATCCTTTGGGACGTTTGGTATACATTATGTACCACGCCACTGCGTTTTTCAGTTCCCTTGTAGGCAAACCCTATTTGCTTCATCATTTCCTGATAAGAACCGTATACCTCTCCTGCCAATTCTTTCTCAATCTGCGCTTCTTCCTCTTTGGTTGTATAAATCTTCATTGTGTTCTTTGAGGACAAATCACGATTAATCTGCATGTTCTGTTCCACACCACAGCCAGAAAACAAAAATGCAAACATCATGAAAATAACTGGTAATAACATTTTCCTGTTCTTCATAGATCCCTCTCCTTTGTTCTAATATTCATCCATAAAATTGATTTTCCATCTGCTTCTATCCCATTATAATCCTGTACCAGATATTCTGTCAAATTTTGTTTTTTCCATCGTGATACTGTTTTTGCCAATGGATAGTGCAGACGCCATTTTTTCAATTTTGGACAAACGCACCCAGGGGAGCCGTCTCCGGTTCCCCAATGACTACATTCCTATTATGTATGTATGCCTGCATTCCTATTATTCTACAGACGTGTCTTCCGCTGTTGTGCTGCCATCGGCAGCGGCATCATTTCCTGCTGTATCTTCAGCAGTCGTCCCATCTGTGTTATCTGTCCCGTCTGCCGCGCCATCAGGAGCTGTCTCTCCATTACTGTTTCCTTCTGCTTCTCCAGCAGTATCTCCTGATTCCGTGGATGCAATAGGTGTAATTACAATATTTTGGGCTTCCACATTGGTTTTACGTTTTACAATATCCTCCACCTGGGCACGTTTGGCATCTGTCACTTCTCCCATATTCAGCACTACATCTGCATTGTTGTCTGTAATGCTCACTACCACATCGGTAAACCCTTTTGCCTGCAGCAACATCTCTGCGGCCGCCTCTCGTTCCGCAATGTCTGTCATGTCAATCATGGCATTGATTGCATCCTGTTTCTGTTCCTCAGAAATATTAGCATTGTTGATCATTTCAAGCAAAGACGCTTTATTCTGTGAACGGATCTGCTCCCGATTCAACTTTACTTCTGAAACAAAATCCACACCATTTACACTTGTACTGGTAAGGACTGCTTCTCCTGGGTTTTCTGTATCACCATTCTGCGCCTTTGCAATCTCTTCTCCAGTCTGAACCCCTAACGCCTCTGTTCCAGTCTCAGTGGTATCTGCTGTCTCCTGGCTTTCCTCTGTATCTGTAAAAATATCTTCTGCACTGTACATATCCTCATCAGAAATTTCGTATGTACTCTCGTTGGTATCTGCGCTTGCCTCTTTTGCCAGGTCACTGTCGCTTTGGCTCCCCGTATATTGCAGATAACCTGCCACGGCGATCATAAGAGCCAAAGCCGTAATAATGATCTGATTTTTCTTGAAAACTTTTCTCAAATTGATGCCCTCCTGTTAATTCATCTTAACTACCTTAATTTTATGTATTTCCACTGGAAATAATGCCAAAACCGCATCAGAAATATTTTTTGCCACTTTTGCATTTCCACCTCCCTCTGCAACAACCAGAACCCCCTCTACTTTCGGCGTCACCTCCTTCGTCACAAAAGGTTCCCCATTACTTCCGCTTTCCTGGACATAAACGGTCGCTTCCTGGGATTGGCGCTCCATGGTACTTCTCTTTACCGTTCCATCTTCCTCCGAAATTTCCTGGCTATTTTTGGTTCGGTCTTTCTCCACCACATACTCACCCTGATCTTTGAGCGTAATCATCACCTCCACTTTGCCTACCCCTTCCACAGTTGCCAGTACCTGCTCCAGTTTACGCTCCAGCCGCTTTCCATAATCTCCAGTTTCTTTGTAAGAAGGCTGTTCTTTTGCCTCTTCCTGCTGGTTTGTCTGCTGGTTTGTCTGCTGGTTTTTGTCCCGCTGCTCTACCGGAATTGCAATTACCAACAGCAAAATCCCGGCAAGCCCACCAATCAAAAGCTGGTTTTTGGATATGTTTTTGAGCTTATCCAGGAAAAATCCTTGCTTTTTCATTCTTTCCCTTCCTCTCCTTACACAATCCCAATACTAATTTGCTCCTCTTTTAACTGATAGAATTCCATAAGTTCCTGTTTTAACTCATAAACATCTGGATATTCTTGACTGTTGTCCGCAAAAGATGCTTTTGGTACAAATATCCCCTCATCCTCACCAAAAGTTATGGTAAGCGCAATAGATTCTACCTGATAGTCGTCTGACAGGCTCACATCCACCTGTTGTGGGACAAGGCTCTTTTCCTTAGCCATCCGGCTCACATCCATGCCCAATGCACGCTCGTACTCTTTTAAATAAAGTTCCTTTTGCCTATATTCCAAATGCTCCGTATCCAGTCTCAGATTGTCCATTCCCTGGAAAAATTCTGCTTGGCTGATTTTTTGGCAAATTTCCTCTTCCTGCCCTATAAGTGACAATACCGGCGACACCACCAAAATCGTCAGCAAAATTCCAGAAAAGAAACGGACATATTTTTGATAATTTTCCTTTGGCAGCAAATGTAAAACCACCGTAAGCAGAATATAAAAGCACACCAAATTTCTTACCCAGCCATAGATGTAACTCATGATTCCCCCTCCCTCAGCGGTGAAATGTAGTTGCCGCTGTAACCATAGCGATTGTAACCAAAAACATTACGGTTGTAGTCACCACCACCTTTCCCAAAAGCCTCCCGCCTTCTCCTGTACTGCCAATACAGCCAATCATCCGCTTGTCTGCTACAGGCTGAATGACAGCCTCCAGCAATTTATATAAAAATGCCATCACCCATACTTTGATCAATGGTCCGGCACATAAGACCAATAAAACCAAAATAGCGGCTAGTCCAATCCCATTTTTTATCACAATCCCGGAACCTACCATAATCTCTGTAACGGCATTGATGGAAGTGCCAAGCCCTGGCACCATCCCTGCCGTTTTCGCAATCAAACTAGATTTAAAAGTATCAATGACCGGGGTCAAAAGATTCTGCACCACATTAATCCCAATGACAATGGTGAACAGAAATTTCATACACCACAAAATCCCTGATTTTATCAATGCTGTCATTCGAGACAGTATCTCCTCCTCTGTCAGATAATTCATAAGTTCCAAAACCACATAAATTTGAACGGCAGGAATAATCAAATACTGCATCAGCCATTCCAAACTGTAAATCAAGAGGAATGTAAGGTCATAAAAGCCAGCCGCAGTGGTAATTTGTCCTGAGAACGCCATACTTGCCGTAAAGGTTGGAATTAAAACCTTCAGAAAGGTCATCACCTGGGAGATCACGCCAACCGACACATCCCGAAGAATGAAAAAGGATTTCATCAAAAGTACCATCAACAGCATATATACCATATAGAAACTAATCTCTGTCACAGCAGGATTTTCAAAAACATTAGCAAAGTTATAGAGAATTGCAAAAACAATACACAGCAATACCATTTGGACCAGGGTTCCCCGAAATGCACGAACCTCTGAAAAAATCAAGGAAAGCAGATTTTCAAACAGCCAGCCCTTGTCAATCCCCTCCCCATTTACCAGTAATTCCACAATCTCCCTAAAATCCAATTCTGAAGTGTTCTCCTGTTCCCCCAGCAGGCTGTCAATTTCAGAAAAATCTAATTCTTCCAGGTAGTTGTCCATCGTCTCCTTTATCTCCTGGTCAATTTCCTCTTTGTTTCCAAGGTTATTGTCCATCATCTCCCTAACCCCCTGGTCAATTTCCTTTTTGTTTCCAAGGTTATTGTCCATCGTCTCCCTAACCCCCTGGTCAATTTCCTTTTTGTTTCCAAGGTTATTGTCCATCGTCTCCTTTATCTCCTGGTCAATTTCCTCTTTGTTTCCAAGGTTATTGTCCATCGTCTCCCTAACCTCCTGACTAATCCCTTCTTCTTCCTGCTGTTGTTCCAGCCATTCCTGCCCGAACCCCTTGTGCTGTTCCCGTCCAAAATTATTTATGTCTTCTGTTTCAGACAGCAACATTGTTTCCAACTGAACCTGGGCTTCTGCTGGTACCGTCCAACAACAAAATAGGATGCCTACAGCCAGTAAACCCCATTTGGCTTTTTTCCACTCTCCTATTTTCCCTGCCATGAAAAGTGCGCCTCCACTTTTAAAATTAAACATGGACTTTTTCCACCTCTCTGTTTTCCCTCCCATGGAAAGCCCTCCCTGCCTTAATTTGGCATTTTTCCGCTCAAAAATTCTCCGATGATTTCCAACAGCACCAGAATCACTGGCATATTGATACATAGATGAGTTTTCAGCTCAAAAACTCTTCGATTGTCTCCAACAGTACTAGAATCACTGGCATACTGATCACTAAAATGGTGAGTTTTCCAAACATTTCAATCTGCCCTGCCACAGCATGGTATCCGGCATCTTTACAGAGATTTGCCGAAAATTCTGATACATATGTAATCCCGATCATTTTAATTAATATTGCAATATAACTGGTATCCAGCGTCACATAATCCTGCATACGGTTGATTACGGAAATAACAAGATGGAGCTTTGACATAATAAAATAAAAGATACAAAGGGATACGCCAAGCGTTACAAACAATTCATATTCTTTCTTCTGCCCCTTAAGCATAATTCCGATCAGGGCGCCCACAATTCCCAGAACCGCGATTTTTATAATGTCCATCGTTACCTCCATTTTGTTCAGCCAGTTTATCAAAGTGCAAACAGATTTTTCATTGTCTCAAACAGCTCATATATGTAGGGAACAATCCAAAACAGTACAATCAAAAGCCCGGCAAGGCTGGTCAAAAATGCATGTTCCTCCCTTCCGCTGTGCTTTAATACCTGGCTTAACACGGTCACCAAAATGCCTACTGCCGCAATTTTAAAAATTAAACTTATACTCATAACTTCCTCCGTATCCCTATATCAGAAGAATAATCAAAAACAGCCCGCACATCAGGCTCAATACCCCAGACACTTTCTGCTTGTCTTTCAATTCCTTCTGTGCTGTTTGAATCAATACCTCCACCTGTTCCATATACAACTCCAAATTTTTTAACTGCATCTTCCCATCCAGATAACCAAAGTTTTCTCCTGCCCTCTGTAAGAGCGCCCGTTCCTCTTCATGAAACAAAAATTTATCCGCTTCCTGTTCCACCAAATGATGCCAGAAGGTTCCCATACACTCCTCATTTTCCTCCATTTTTTCTGCTACAAGTTCTAAAAAAGAAGAAAACGGTTCTTTATTCTGGGATGCAATCTGCAAAAATGCCTCCTTCAAAGGAGTTCGGGTATAAGAAATTTCCCCCCACAACATCAGGAACATTTCTTTCATACCCACAAGCTGTTCCACATGTTCTTTCAGCTCCCTCCTCACTTTCCAAGCATACAATATGGATATCGTTATAATCCATATACTTCCCACTAATTTCAGCATAATTTGTGCATCCCTCCATCATACACAGAGAAGCTGCGTCCCCCGTCTCGCCCAAGGCTTAAAAAAACAAACCTCCCGAAAAACCCTTTTTCCAGCCATCTGGACAGGTATATTTTTTCCTGTAATTCTTCCGCATCCTGTGCGTGCATGGTTCCCAAGATCTGGCAGCCGCAGTGGAGGATTTCCTCCACTGCGATACAATCCTCTTTACTTCCCAGCTCGTCTACCGCAATAATCTGAGGGGACATGCTGCGCACTAACAGCCGCATTCCCTCTGCTTTTGGACAGGAATCCAAAACATCCGTTCGATCCCCTAAGTCATTTTGGGGTACTCCAAAAAAACTTGCCGCAATCTCACTTCGCTCATCCACAACACCAATCTTTTTGCCAGCAAATCCTTCCGCCCCCTCCGACAACAGTCGGATACAATCCCTGAGCATGGTAGTTTTCCCCACTCCAGGCGCTGAAAGAATTAAGGTATTATATATGGTATCCCCTTTTATCATCCAAGGCAGCACTTCTTTTGCACATCCCCGTTTCTGCCTTGCAATCCGAATATTTAAACTGCATATATTACGAAAAGAACGAATTTTTCCTTGTTCACAAACGGTCCGCCCTGCCACGCCGATTCGATGCCCTCCCTGTATCGTAAAAAATCCATTGCGCAGCTCTTCTTCCAATGCATACATGGAATACTGGCTCATCCTTGACAATGTCTCTTTCATGTCCCTTTCATTCCAGATATAGGCTTGTTCACGATTTTTCTGAAGTATGTGTTCTTTCTGGTTCCAAAAATATTCCCTCCCCTTTCCAAGCAGCATTACAGGACGTCCGATTCGAAGGCGGATTTCCTCTGGTTCCACTCCTCCCTGGAATCCCGCCCGGCAGACCTGCCTTAAGGCGCTTGGAAATACATTGATGATTTCCTCCATAAACTCGCCTCCTTGAAGACCCGCTATTGCCTGTACCTGATTTCAAATATATGAGGACAAGGATGGAATTATTCCTATTTTTCTTGATAAAGAATGATTTTCTATCTTAGATGGGGTACCAATAACCAATATTTTAGTATATAATATATAAGACCAGCGTGTACCTCATCATGGTATTTCGTGCGGCTGCTTGGCTCATTATCCGCGAGAATAAATAACATATTAATAGGTGATAGAATCCCTCACCTAGGTAAAACCATACAAAATACCCAAGAAAGGAAGGATTGCCCATGGCTGAATTAGCCCGCAAAAAACTTGGCACGATGGATGATATCTATTCCCTGCCAGAAGGAGAACGTGCAGAACTGATTGATGGACAACTTTATATGATGGCTCCACCCAACCGCAAACACCAGACAATCGCCAGGGAACTCTTCTCCTCCATAGATTCCTATATCCGGTCAAAAGACGGTTCCTGTGAACCATTTTTTGCTCCATTTGCAGTATTTTTGAATGAAGATGATAAAAATTATGTTGAACCAGATATCTGTGTGATCTGTGATAGTAACAAGCTCACAGACAGCGGCTGTTATGGTGCACCTGACTGGATCATCGAAATTGTATCCCCAGGCAGCAGGAGAATGGATTATTTTACAAAACTATTTAAATACCGTACTGCCGGAGTTCGGGAATACTGGATTGTTGATTTAGAAAAAAACCGGATTCTTATTTACAACTTCGAGTCGGAGGATACCGGAGATTATACTTTTGCGGATTCTGTAAAAGCTGGCATCTATGATGATTTGTATGTTGATTTTTCCAATATTGCAAAATTGCTGGACATGTAAAAGGGATTCTAGATTCCAAAGGTCACAAGTTCATAGAAATTCAACATAAACGGGGGCAAAAGGAGTGTTTTCCTGTATAGAACAAAGTGTTGATATTTTTTTCGTGCTTTCACATAGCAAGGTATTTCCTAATAGAAGCAAAACAGGCATCACAAGCCCACTAAGATATGTGGTCTTGCAATGCCTATTTTTTCCCTTGCCCTTCTGCCCCCTTATCCGTTTTCTCATTCCTCCCCAGAGTATCTTCTTAACAAATCAGTGTTATTATTTTTCATCGCACCTTTTTAATTGCAATTATCCATACAAATACCCCTTTCTAACACTAAACAGGTAATATTATCAAATCCGCCGTTCTCCAGTGCACGCTGCAATAATTTCTGAGCTATTTTTTCTGGCTGTTCCTCGTTTTTCATAATTTCAATAATTTGCGCATTCGAACACATATCATACAAACCATCACTACAAATCAACAACTTATCCCCAGACAGCAAATCCATCCACTGGCTTTCAAGTGGTCTTAAATTTTCCAAAGTTTGATCACAACCAATATATTCTGTCAACTGATGTTTTTCTTTCTCTACCAGCGGATCATTTTCCTCATAAAACCCAAGAGAAATCTTCATTGCTGCTAATGTCTGGTCTTTGGTAAGCTGGTACAGCTCTCCATTCCGAAATAAATATGCACGACTATCTCCTAAATGAAATACCTTAAATTTTACACCATTTGTACAAATTATTGTTCCTGTTGTACCATACATGGCATGGTACTGCTGTTCTTCAATAATTCTTCTGTTTGCGTTCAAAAAACCTCTACGAGACATAGTTTCAATATCTGTCTCAACAGTATTAACATCAATTTTATTAAAAACTTTTTGGAACTCTTCTGCCGCAATCATAGAAGCAAGTTCTCCATTCTCTCCCCCTCCCATTCCATCAAATACTGCAACATTACACCATGCTTTCTGTTTATTTGCAATTGTCATGTCTTCTGATTTATCCAATGCTGATTCTCTATTCCATATTTCGTCCAGTAAAAAATTATCTTCATTATTCATCCTCTTTAATCCTACATTACTTGCCACATATCCGTGAAAAATATAGGCTGGCGTCTCTTGCATATGTTTACTTTCTACATCATTTTCATGATAATACTTGCTTTTTTCCATTTTGTCTCCTTTATGTTTTCTACATTTGTTTATCTGCAAATACTTTCTTTTTACAAATAAATGTTTTTAGATAAACCCAATCCATGATAGCTCCTTTCTTCTATTTAACAATCTTTCTCCAAAATCCAACCCTATTTTGAGCTTTCATATATCCCTGTTCAGCTGACTTTTGGTACCATTTTACTGCCTTCCCAAAATTCTGTTCTACCCCTTTTCCATAATAATAACAATTTCCCAATTTATACTGGGCTTCTGCATTTTTCTGTTCGGCTGACTTAATCCACCACTTGACTGCCTCCTTAAGATCCTGTTCTATCCCCTCTCCATAACAATAGCAATCTCCTAAATTACACTGGGCTTTTGCATTTTTCTGTTCAGCTGACTTTCGGTACCATTTTACCGCTTCCTTATAATCTTGTTCTACTCCTTTTCCATGATAGTAACAATCTCCCAAACAATTTTGTGCTTCTGCATTTCCCTGTTCGGCTGACTTTTGGTACCATTTCACTGCTTCCTTAAAATCCTGTTCTACTCCTGTTCCATTGTAATAACAATTTCCTAAATTACACTGGGCTTCTGCATTTCCCTGCTTAACCGATGTGTTCTGTTCTTTATTTCCTACCGTTGCTGGAACTGTATCATATGGATTTTGCTCTACTTTATTTCCTGCTGTTGCTGGAACTGTATCATATGGATCTGGCTCTATTTCCTTTTCCCTGATTATTTGTCTATAGTTTGTCTGATTTTCTATTTTCTCCAATGCACTCAGAAACTCCTGTGCGGATTGGAAGCGTTCCTCTCGTTCAAAAGCACAAGCTTTCAAAATTACTTTCGCTAATTCGTTTCCCACATTTGAAGGGGCAGGTATCTGCTTACCACCTATACGAAGTTCTATATCCTCCTGTCTGACATAACTTGACTGTGCAAATGGCAATCGATTGCCATTTAACAGTTCATACAAGGTAAGTCCCAAACTGTAAATATCTACACGATTATCATACTTTTCCCTACCATTTCCTCTAAATTGTTCAGGGGCTGCGTATGCATAGGTTCCCTTTATTGTACTGGCATTTCCTGTAAAGTCTAATATCCTGGCAATCCCAAAATCTCCTAGTTTATAACACCCTTGGCTGTTTCGAAAAATATTTCCTGGTTTGATGTCTCGGTGGATAATATTATTCTTATGGCAACTGACTAGCGCCTTGCAGATATCTTTACCAATATGTATCACTTCTCCTTCGGAGTATTGGTCTTTCTGTTTTACAAGATGCTTCAGGCAACCCAAAAACTCCATTCGAATCAACAGGTCACATCCAAAAAAATTCTCCTCCTCCCAGTCTGAAAATTTATAATCAAGGTAATTGACAACGTTCATACTCCCCTGCATTTGATACATCAACCGGACTTCCATCTGCGCTTCCCGACACAGTCGCTTACATTCTTCTTCATAAGTGTTTTTATATGTTTTTGATAGTTGAGATAATTGTCCTTCTTCCTCAATAATGTTTACTACCTTTAGCGCACTTGTCTCTTCCCAATCAAAATTGGAACGCTTTATCTGAAATACTGCAGTTCTTCCTCCTGACCCACTGCCCACATGTTGATAGATCTTCCAATCACCAAACACCATTCCACCTTGTTTTGTCCTTGTACCAATTGACATATTTCTTCCTCCTGGTAAAATTTTTTTAAACTTTTTCTCAAAATCAATTTTAATTCCAAAAACTGATATAATTTCCAGCATGTGATAGGCACATGGAGCAAAGAATATGAAACACCCCGCACTCCCCAGCAAGATATCAGTAGTGGTTTAATTTAATTTTATAATAGATCTATACATTTGGAAATGAAAAATTGCATTTTTACTCAATCAAAATCTCTAAAAATCATGTTACCACAAAACCACTCGTAAGAAGTATCTCCAGAGACAGTTCTGATATTTTCCAATATTGGATGTAAGTTTTGATATTTTCAAACAATCCTGTCATTCATCTGTACCTGTCATTCCGATTCCATATCAAAGCCCCCAGTGGGAAAAGTATCACCGTCATACATGCACACAACATCAAAAGATTAAGCGCTCCTTCCAGCAAGCTTCCAAAAAACATTGACAAGATTCCTGAATATTTCTCATCTGTCCCAGCAATGATAAAAAACAATATTGCCAATAGAACAAGGAACACCACCATTAAAATCACCATATTTTCATCCACTTTTTTCTCTTGAAAGCAATCATAAATGCAAATACATATGCCTGCGAAATCTGCTGTGAAAAGTGCTTTTATAACTGGTGGAAACAAAGCAAGTAAATAAAATATTTGCTATAAAACAATTGAATCGGTTTCACATAGTTTTATTTCATAGTCAAGATAACTTGCATCATGTTCCATTATGGAAACCGCATAAAACCAGCGGTTTCCATTCTACAATTTTACCTTTTAATTTTTGCTTTTTTACTAAGGCCTTTTGCTATCAATATTTTTTTGTAGGTGTTCAATTTTCCCTTGGGCACTTTTACCACTACCTTGGAAGGAAGCCCTTTAAAAGCCTGGTACCCAATTTTTTTACTTGTCAATTTTGCCGTCTTGATTGTAACTGACTTCATCTTCTTACATTTATAAAATGCCTGTTTGCCAATTGTTGACACCTTAGATGGAATTGTAAATTTTTCTAATGCTGTACATTGGAAAAATGCTTTGTCCCCAATGCTATGGATCTTTGTCCCAAGCGTCACAGACTTGAGTTTTGTACAACCAGAAAATGCCTGTTTGCCAATTGTTTCCACATTCCCCTGGATCACTGCCTTTTTCAATTTTTTGTTATTTGCAAATGCTTTGGGAGCTATGGATACCACCTTGTAAGTGCATCCGCCAATCGTAACAACAGAAGGAATTTTGACTGTACTTGCCGACTTTTTGCCTGGCTTGAAATAAGATACTTCCTTTTTTTGGGGACCCATATGGGTTACCAAATAAATGTTATTGGTATCCTCATCAATAAGCCTGTCACCAACTTCTGGCATATCATCCTCTTCATCCAATTCTGGTATGGTTTCTGTTTTTATGCCTCCGCACACCACGCAGTGAAACGTTTTCTCTCCCTTCTTTTTGGCGGTGGGTTCCTTGGTTACTTTGCCTTTATCCCAGGCATGCCCAGTCTCACGAACGGTTACAGCTTCTGCTGTGGTTTCCCTTCCTGCATCCTTATCTTTGAACATTTTACCACAATCTTCACATAACCAATATGCCTTGTTTCCAGGTGTCAGGCATTCTGCGTCTTTTTCCTCAACTTTTACTAATTTATGGTTATGTCCTTCCCCTCCCGTTGATGATATTTTTTCCACCTCAGTCCAACCACAGATTGTACACCGAAGAATTTTTATCCCCTTCTCTGTTGATGTCGGCTCTTTTAGTACCTCGCCCTTATCCCAATTGTGTGGCTTTTGCGGAATTGTAACAGCTTCCGCCGTGGTTTCTGTCCTTGCATCTTTATCCGCAAACAACATACCGCAGTCCGTGCAGCTCCAGTGCTCCTTGTTCCCGTTTTCCAAACAGCTTTCTTTTTTGGCAGCCACCTTGGACAGTATATGTCCTCCTCCAGAAGGAGGTATTTCTTGTTTTTTTGTTGTTCCACATTGTATACAAGTATATAGGGTGCTGATAGATGGTTCCTTAATCACTTTGCCTCCATCCCAGGCATGTGCTGTCTTTGGGATCTCCATGGCTCCGGTGCTTGTTTCTTTTTTGCCCTCCGCATCTTCAAATACCTTGCCGCAATCCGTACAAATCCAGTACGCTTCGTGTCCTGGATTTGTACAATTAGCCGCCTTTTTTTCCACCTTAGACAGCTTATGTGTTTCCCCTGGAAGAGACACTTCTTCCAACCTGGAAGACCCGCACACGGTACAGGTATATACTTTCATACCTGCCTGATCGGCAGCAGGTTCCATCGACACCTCGCCTTCGTCCCAGACATGCCCTGTACAGGAGATTTCCAATTCTTCTACTGTGGTTTCTGTACTTGCATCTTTATCCGCAAACAATATGCCACAGTCTGTACAGCGCCAGTGCTCCCTAGTTCCATTTTCGATACATCCTGCTGGCTGTTCCTCTACCTTGACCAACATATGTTTCCCTGTTGCAGCAATTTCCTCTGTCCGAATCTTGCCGCATTCTGAACAGGTATAAGTCTTAATGCCTGTTTTCATCCCCAATGGTTCCTTTGTTACAATCCCTTCATCCCAGGTATGTTCCGTTTTAGGTATTGACATCATTTCTACAGTTGCATCAATGACCGCATCGGCATCGGCATAGACCTTATTACAATCTGTATTTGTACAGGTCCAATACTCCCTATTTCCAGATTTGACGCAGGACGCAGGCTGTGCCTCAGTCTTTTCCAGCGTATGGACATGCGATACCTCTGTTTTTTGTACAGTATCTAACTTCTGGGAATACCCTGTATCCATATACCACCAGAACGCATCCATATTGGTTTTTAAGTTATAGGTTTTCTTCACATAATTGAAACAAAACTCGTCTGATGCCTGATGTTCATCGCTTCCTCCCAGCACATAATACCAAAAATGGAACCAAAGCAAATCCCTGCTCTCATTTGTAGAACCATCACCAAATGCATTCCTCACATCCTCATTCCCTTTACAGCCTGCATATCGAATGGGATTATACAACTTACAAAACGCCTCTGCTTCCTGTGTGGGCGCTCCCAGCCGCCCTTCCCGCGAACCATACACCTTATGGTGGGTCACCAGCGTTTTAGAATCCATCGAACCAAGCTCGTCCCTATAATGGTCGCGGTAAAATCCCAAATGCAGCCACGGGCTTAACGGGCGTATTTCACCATTCCCCAAGACAAACCTTACAAAATGTTCATATACAAATTTATAACTCTTGTCACGAAGATCCCCATTATTTTCTTTATAGTATTTTGCATCAAAGGAAATACAGGGGCTGTACCCTTTTTCAATCCCAGCCGTGTAATAATGGTATTTCAGTTTCTCCTCGTTTTGACCAATATTCCTTACGTCCACGTCACTGTCCTTATATCGGGCGTAATAATAATCGGAGTCAAAATACCCCTCCCACATCTTGATCCCTTCAAACATCCCATTGTATATTTCAAAATAATCTTTGGATGAGGTGTAAGCTCTGACTTTCAGGCTGTTCATGCCGTTACGGAACTTGGTGGGATCTATCTGGTAAGAAAATCCTGCCTTGGAAACATCATATCCCGGATGGTATTGGGCGACGTCGGGACGCTGGAACCGGTTTGTTATTTCGTATTCCACATCATTGAGCACAATAACAAGTTTGGAGATCCCTTTTTTTGAAATGACCCAGCCATATATATCCGATGTTGTTGAAATGCTGTTGAGATCCTTGGCAGGCGTATCTATATGGAAAAAATTTGGTTCATAATTGATTGTCCGTTTCCCTATCTCAACAACTTGTCCATTTTTCGAATATCCCCTAATAACGATTGTATTGCTGCCAGGGGTTAGTTGCAATTGCGCCGGCGTGGCTTCCACCCGAAACCCCTCGCTGCCTGTAGGATAACCAGGGTATAAGTTAGACACATCCGGTCTGGAATACATACTGCACTGCACTAAATCAGAACCCTCGGCTTTGCCTGCATTTACACACGCAACCCCATCTGGCGTTATAAACCACCCTTGAATAACTATCTTGTCTGTTTCGCTATAAGCCCTTCCATCTTCTGGAAAATCAAGACAAGAGAGAATAGGCTGTTGACCCGATTCTGGTTTATTATTACCAGATGTAGATTGGGAAATATTTACGTTTCCATGATATCCCCATCCACGGTATTTATTTTTCCAATTGGTACCTTTTAAGGATGTTTTTTGGACTTTCCCTCCTGTCGCATGTACAAAATATCCATCTCCTACATAAACCCCTATATGTCCATAATAACTGGATTTGCACGTTTTACAAGGTCCTCCTCCGCATGCCCCGAAAAAAACATCCGCCCCAACTGGAATATTATCTATATTTTTAGAAGTAATATGGCTACTCCCATATTTGTATGCACAACAAGTACTGCTTCTATCAGCTCCCAAATTTCCAAAGGAATCTGCCACAAATTTTAAACACATTCCAGAAGGGTAACTTTTTCCTACCTGCTTGTTAAAATAATCTGCAACCTCCGAGGATGTGAACGTCTTAGCAGCTGCCTTTACATTTATCCTTCCACCTAAAAACGTTGTAAATAAAAGCATAACCACCAATAAAATCCAAAAGTTTTTCCATATTGAAATTTTTCTATATCCATTTGGATGCTGTTTTTTATTTTTCATCCTATACCACCCTTTCTTTTGCTTGGAAAAGAAACGATTTAGACTCCTTCCCAAAATTTTTGGCTACTATAATATGGCATCATTCGAAACGGTAAAAAAATAAAAATTCCCTTTTGTTAAACCACCTCCCAGACTATGTATTTTATATACATGGGGATCTTCTCAATGGTTTTGTCAAGTTTGGGATTACGATTCCATTTACGATAATTGCGCACCTCCCTTTCGGATCTCCCTGACTTGAAAAATTCATAGACCCCATTGGTATATGACTGTGAAAACAAATAATACTTCCCTTTTTCAGACTGCAGATAAAAATGCAGTCTTGATCTTTCGCCTTTCATAACTGTAACTTTGTTCTTCATCTTTTGCCCTCCTATTTCCCATTATTTAAAATATTAAAAAATTGACTTTACACTATAGAAAGAATAAAATAATTAATTATTGGTAGTCACTCTAATGAGTAATAACTAATATCGACGAATATAACTTAAATTATCTTGACAACGCATAATAGGTTTCTGTTTATTTTTTTATCATGTAAATTAATCTAGTGTTCTCAATTTCTAGATATATTATAATAAATATTATTTTTTCTATTTGCACCTATAGTTATCACATTCTCCATGTACGCAAAACAGGAAGTCTAATTTATAGGCTTCCTGCAACTTCACACACTTATAATTTTTATTAAAATGTTTCTTACTCCCCTGTAATCCAGGTAGCTGAATTACTTTTAGCTACCTTGTATATCTAATTTTTAAAATACCCCTTTTTTCATTTGGATAATGTAATACCTTTCTATTGTTTATGATAAAGAAGACTGTTCCCTGTAAAAATAAAAAAGCAATCACACAATGAAATCTTGTCTTTTTCCTGGAGTATTTTAGAGCCTTCCACCCTTTCCCCATTCAGCCAAGTTCCTGATTTACTATTACAGTCTGAAATATAGTAATTTCCATTCAAATATGTAATTTTCACATGTTGGGATGAAATATAAGGAAGTGGCTGTACAATTTGACACCTTTCGGGATCTCGTCCAATAATTGTAGTGTTTTTTTCAAGTGAATACATTACCCACTCCCCGTTGATATAATCTTCAGTAAATAACATCCAGACACCTCTGGGATCTGGTGTAGTAAGATTACTATTGTCCACACGGAGTATATCTCCATTACTCAATGCTACTGATTGAAGCTTACCATTTAATCCAGTCACTATTTTTTGTCCATTATAAAATGTACCATTACGGCTTTTGCCATCCACATAAAACCACTGCCCTTCGATACGCTGAAATTGACCTTGATTTCTTCCTGCAATGGGTGATTGTAATGGAATGTCTGGGAAGTTCTCTGGACAACTTCTTCCAATTGTCCATTGTGTCTGGGAATTTAAGGAAAAACTCTTGACTGTTTCCATTTCAAGCAATACCAAAATTGGTCCACCAACTGCTAAATCTTCTGTATCATCTATTTCTAATTCCGAAAGAAAATCTTCTGTATCATCTATTTCTAATTCCGAAAGAATTTCTTTTATATAGATACATAATTCATTAGTTCCATCACAAGAAATTACATTATTCAAGTCCGCATCCACCAAGGCATATATAATTGCAAGCTCCACCGGATTTTTTGCACATAAAGTTTCCATTTGTGCTAATTGAAGCATATCATTAATCTGTTTCAAATTCATATTCAAATGCAAACCTAAAGAAATTACTTTTCTCCGCATTGGAAACCATTGCTTTTTTCGTATTGCATATACGCATTTACGGAGTGAAGAAGACCAGTTACCTTTTGGCGCCAAACAGTTATTAAATACTTCACCACTTTTAAAACCTATACAATTTGCTATTAGAAAGTCTTCTACATATGCATAAAACTTTCTATAAGGTTCTTTATAAGCCTCGCTATTATTTTGAATAAATTCCACTAGTTCCGATTCTTCTGATAAATTTAATATTTCTTCCAAAAGATCAGAAGTATCATAACAGGAGCCCCCTATTATTTCCTGTCCCTGCATCTTAAAATGTATTTTTTCCAAAATCTTTTTGCATACATTATAATTATGGGGAATATGATTAGAATTTAACACAAAGATATATACGCTATCTTCCAAAGACTTTGCATACAGGGCTGTATATTTTCCATATCTCATTAAAAACTTATTCATTTGATCTAAGTTATAGTGTGCTGCAAATCCAATTTTTATAAACATTTCCCTACTTTTGGGAATAGAACCTTTACACCATTTTCCTACGGAAATTCGACTCACTTCACAAAGTTCCGCAAATGCTACTTTTGTATATCCATTTGAATTAATAATATGATTAATTTTTTCCTTCCAGCTTTCTTTTTCAGTACGTAGATGATTCAGTATATCCCTTTTAAAATCGTCAAGATCATCATATTGTTGCACATCATTGTTTAACTTTCCTGTTTCATAATCATTTATATCCATCTCTCTCCTCCAAATTTAATTTTCTATTCACTTAAATACATGGTATGGTTTATAAAAATCTTAACACTTCATAATATTTCCTTCAACTAATTTTTCCCTCCTTTTATAATAATAAAAATCCCACATAACATAATATCCACTTACACTTCTCACTCCTCCCCACAGTAATATTGAAAATACTGTTCCTTTAACGTTTTGTATGCCCCCCTCGGCAGATAAATTTTCTTTCCGGTGCTTAAACAGATATCTTTGGCGTTCAGGTTGTCAATATGGTCCATATTTAAGATAAAGGCAACCCCAACCCTTACAAACTCCTGGTACGCAGAGAGCATCTCATAAATCTCTGTCATAGTCATGCGCAGCAGGCATTGTGTGCCGTCTTCAAGATACAGGCATTGGTTTTTTCCCTGTGCCTCACAATATATAATATCACTCACTGCCACCCGCTGGATCCTTCCATTGACACGCAGAACAAGATATTTTTTGCGTTCCTCTGCCGCGCTGGCAAAAAATTTATCCAGGACTGGAAATAACCGTTCTTCTGACACAGGTTTTACCAAATACTGTGCTGCGTCCACACCAAAAGCCTGAAGCGCATGTTCCCTGGATGTGGTAAGAAACACAATGATACTGTTATTTCCCATGTCACGCAGTTCTTTTGCAACTTCAATCCCCAGCTTTTCTGGCATATAAATATCCATCAACATCAAATCTGGCATATAATTTTCTTCCCTGACCATATAGAGTAATTCATCTGCATCTTCAAAGCATTCTATGAAAAGCTCTATCTGAGGATGCCTTTTTTTATAGCCATTGAGCATTTCTTCTGTTTTATTCAATTCTGCCGTCTCATCATCACAGAGTGCGATCAGATACATACTGCACCTCTTTCTCTCTTTATGGCTTTATTGTTTTTCCCCCTGCAAAGTAAAAGCAGGGCACAGATCAAATATGGAAGCCCAATCCCATCGGCGTATGAGAAAAATCTAGGGGATATTCATAATCAACCGAAAGACAAATACGCCGTTATCATTTTTAAAATCGTATTCCCCATCAAATTTTTCTGCCGTTTTAACAATGCTTAACACACCAACCCCGCCTGTAAATTCTGGTTTTGGCAACCCATTTTTAATCTCAGTCTCGATTCTGCAGGTATTGCTGCAGCAAATCACCAACTTGTTCTTTTTTCTCTTAAGCATTAAATGGATAAAACACTCCATCCCTTTTGACTGTTTTTTTACCTCCATACATCCATAAATGGCATTTTCATAAGCATTAGCCAAAATTGTAACCAAATCAATATTTGGAATCGGCAGAACCTTCCCCAATTCCACATCCAGCGTAACTTTTATCTGTTCTTTCTTGGCATTCCTGGTATATGCTGAAAGAAGGTTGTTGACGGCTGTATTGGCACATATTGCTTCTGGCACATCCACAGCCATCCCCTTCTCATATTCTTTCAAATACTGCAGCAACTCTTCATTTTGCCCTCTTCGGACATACTCAGCGATCACCACATTATGGTGCCTGGCGTCATGGCGGATCCTTCTTCCTGACTCTGCAGACTCTTCTAAAAGCTCCATATTCCGCTCTAACAACCGGTGATTCATTTCCATCAACTGATATTCCTTCTGGTATTCCTTCTCCTTTCCAATATGCAGATACAGGCGGAATACTAAAATCTGAAGGGCGCCTGTCAAAAAAAAGTTCATAATAACTTGATACAGGCGATAGGGCGTCTGGTCATGACTGTTTGGATTTAAAATAAACCCTATGCCAAACAAAATGCTGATAACCATTACCACAATGCTAAACCGGTCAAGTTCAGTCTCCACATAATTTGCGAACCCAAAAATTACTTTTTTTATCTTTTTTTCGATAAACACAGACATTAATATAATCAGCACGATCCTAGTGACAATATCCGCCCAGACATTCCTGTCAAAAAAAAGAATTGCAACCTCAATTCCTGTAATTAAGAATACTGCAAGCAGATAAAATACCAGCGCAAGCTTATACACGGACAAGAAAACCTTATCCCTGCTCATAAATATGGAGAAAACAGCAAAGGACAGATAGATCACAAAAGCCACCATCTTCACACAACTTTCCCAGTCAATCATATACCAAGTGCAGGCAAATATAAGCAATATAATATTAAAACAGCTATACAAAATAATTGACTTTTTTCTTCCAAACTTCAGTTCACTCATCAAAAAGAATAATATCATTACGCCTGCAATGCTTATGACAAACCGAATCAATGCAATATACACAGAACCGCCTAACATTTCTTTCCATACCCCCAATCTGTATTTAAAACAGCCAAACCCGATAACCTTCCGTTCAGATCACGAATATTCACAGTAAGTACCATTTTATTATATCAGACTATATGCTCCAAACATATATGCTTGGCACGGTTTGCATTTTTTTTGGTATTTATTGTCAGTTACCCCCCCCCAGAACAAATGTGCGTTTTACGCACTCCCGCGACCAATTTCTTTATGCAATTTTTCAAGAAGGTTTTCTGGAACTACCTTTTGACACCCAAATCCTATATGATAAAAAACCCCGAAAGCAAGCGCTTATATCTGCTTTCAGAGGATTCAAAAGCCATTTTCATCTGTTCAAGACCGCTGCCAGCGTGCTTATGCGAAGCGCACGTCATGCATCGCATGACAAGTTTCATATGATCTGGTGCAAATATTTTTTTGTTCCTTATCACATGGCAAAAATTGTTATTTTCCACTATCATTTTAGGAGTAGAGGGGAGGTGGTAATTTATGGAAAGACCAAAAAGATTCGTTTCATATTCTAGATTTACTGGTAAATCTTCCAGATTAGGTGTTCGTGTTAATACATGGAATCCACACCCAGAAAAAAACATAGCCAACCGTTTTTTTCTGGATGATGTGGAAGAAACCTTTTAACACAACAATCGTTTACTCTGAAATGCCATAATTCTCGGCATATTTTCTCACCTGGTCCGCACGTTCTTGCTGGCCCATTGCCTGAAATACGGCAGAACTCTGATAGAAAATCTCTTTAGACATCTCATATTGTCCCAGCTCTGCCAGTGCACATGCTTTATTGCACAAGAGCATTGGAAAGGTATGCATTTTTCCATATTCAATGCAGAACTCGATTCCCTTCTGGCAGAGTTCGAGGGCGTCTTCATAATATCCTTCCTGTCCCATCCAAGAGGACAAGTTCTGTAAGATCATTGGATACTTCACCGACAATTCCTGCCCGTTCAACAGATATTTTTCCATATATTCTTTCAATTCTAATAAAAGCTGGAAGGCGTCCCACTTCCTCCCAATCGTATGGTAACAGCATCCAA
The DNA here is from genome assembly GCA_951801955.1 of uncultured Lachnospiraceae bacterium. Classification (GTDB taxonomy): domain Bacteria; phylum Bacillota; class Clostridia; order Lachnospirales; family Lachnospiraceae; genus Petralouisia. Next base: position 62,419 of record CATOOV010000002.1, on the reverse strand, counting down.
TATTGTTCAAAATACTGATCTCATGGTAGGTCAAAAGCCTTGTCTTAATATGCACACCGTCAAAATCAGGAATGGTCATGTGAATCACTTCCAATAGTTGTCTTAATATGTTCTGGGTACTTTCCCCCTGATGTTTTCGAATCAATATTCTGGCAAATTTCAGATACTGATCTTCCATTTTTCGGCTGTATTCTTTATTTTGAACTTTTTGTATTTTGTCTTCCAAAAGGTCGGCAAGCCTTTCTGCCTCTGCAAATTGTTTTTTCCCTAGGCACCGAACCAGATTCTGCTCCATTTCATACCGTTCTAATTCCTCCCGGCTGTGGTAAATATCACAAATCTGATCCGTAATCCCTAATCTTTGCAGCAAACCTTCTAAAATCTTTTTTCCTGGCATCTGCACCCCGTTTTCAATCCTTGACAGTGTAGAGGAGGTGCAAATCCCATAACTTAATTCCTCCTGAGAAAATTTCTGCCGTTCCCTGGCGTCCCGAATCAGGGTGCCTAACATATAATGCCCCATATTTTTCATACCCTCTTTTGTATTGCAAAACCCTCATTGTAAAATATTTCTTTCACTATACCAGGGCTGTGCAGGTTTTCTAAAAAATATGGGTTTTGCGTGTTTTCAGACGCATTTCGCGCTGTTCCCAGGTTTACTAACATCTTGGCACTAGGTTCGGACCAGCTTTGCTAACAGATATACGATCAAATCATTCCTCCCATGCCAATTCTTCAAACTCCCGTTTTTCAAATTCCTGGATGGAAATACTTTTTTTATTGGGATTGGCAAACACAAATGTTTTGTCCACATTTTCCAGATAATTTTGAATCTTATCGTTGGTCGCGCTGATTATCACCTGAAATCCAAGACTTCGAATCAAACTGATACAGCTTGCCACTTTCTCTGCGTCCATCTTGGAAAATGCCTCGTCCAATACCACCAGGCGGATCGTAGGCGACCTTAAAACTTTGCTGTCCATGGTAATCCGGTAAGTCTGGGCAAAACTTGCCAACAATGCCACATACAGAGGATTCTGCCCTTCCCCGCCAGAATTTTTCTTCAGCATCCTGCTGAGTTTTAATTTCATGGGCTTATTGTTTTCCCCTTGGATAATCTGCTGCATGTCAAAAGACAAGTAAGTACGGTAATCCGCATATTTATCCATATTGCGTTTTGCCTCTTCCTGCTCCTCTATCGTGGCGTCTGCCGGAGGAATAAAGATATTCAGCAGTTCATTCATCAAATCCCCATATTTATTTTCATGCTCCATGGTAAACAGATTCATCTGGTTTACCATTTGGTTGGATAATTGGTTTGGGTTAATCTGCAAATCTTTATCCATAAACATGTCAAAATACTTTCCATCCTCGCCAGCGTTTTTCGTAAATACAAACTGATATTTGTCCTTTCCAAAATCCAGCTTTGCAATAATCTTATTTAATTCATCCTTCCTGCGCATGGCATCCTCGATGGCGCTTCGTATTTTGTATATAAAATCATCTTTGAAATGCTCCATTGCCGATTTCGCCTGTTCCCTGGAAAGCTGTCCAAAACGCTCCAGGTCACTGCACTGCAGCTGCTCCAATAACGTATCATAATTGTGGTTTGTTTCCTCAAAAGCGCCAAAACTGCGATTGGGATAATTCTGCAGATAACTACTGCGAATCCTGGCAAGTTCCCGAAAGAGTTCCTCCTGCTGCACAACTGCCGATTCCTTACGGCTCAGATATTGTTTTTCCAACTGCTCAAATCCCTTGTTTTTCTGATCTAACAACACAGCAATTTGTTGTTCTATCTCGGATATAATCTGAAACTCATATTCTTGTTTTGTCAATTCCTGACCAAGCTGGATATGCTCCTGTCCTAGCCGCACAATCTGTTTTTCCCCATCATAAATTTCATTGGATAAATGCAAAATCTGTGCGTCTTGCTTTTGAATCTTTTCTTCCAGCTCTTCTATCTGCATTTTCAGCCGTGCCACGTCTTTCTGCTGCAATTCCAAAATCCGCGCTGCCAAATGTTCCCTCTCCTTTTGCTGCCTTTCAATCCGTCCAATATCCGACAGCCACTCCATATATTCGCCAGCCTCCCTGTCGAGAGATTCCATCCCTAAGAGATGATTCAAATGTTCCAGTTCTTCCAATGAATGCCGCAGTTCCTTCTCCAAGCCCTCCCGCTTCTTCTTGAGCATGGACATTCTCCGTTTTAAACTTTCCGCACCAATATAGGCAAATTTCGTATAATAATCCTGATTCATGTGCTGAAGGCGATAGCCCTGGTATAACATACAGTCATCTGTCACTCCAATAGGAAACTGGCGCATTTCCTCCATAGAATCGCATTTCATTACATTTCCCAAAAGAAAATCCAGATAATTTTTCACATACCCTTCTTTTGTCTTTACCGCCTCAGCCAAGGCATCTTCCCGTACCTGGAACTGCGCTTTCTGCACTTTTTCAGTGTCCAGCACAGAAACCCTGGAAAATTTTTTGCGATCCATCTGATGATACAAAAAAAGCGCCTGCTTGGCATATTTAGGCTCTACAATTAACAACAGTTTATTCCTGCCCAGATACCCTTCCACAGCATTGCGCCAGCGTTCCTCCTGGATATCCAGAAGATCCGCAAGAATACTGACAGAAACTGCCCTTCCATTCTGTTCTGATAACTTCTGGTACAGATACTGTCTTGCCTCAATCAGTTCTCTAGGGTATGCTTTGCCTCCCTTGCGAAGCTCTGAAAGTTCCCTTTCTGCCTCTTTTAACTTTCTGCGCTCCTCCCGGATCTGGGTCTGCAGTTCCTCTTTTTCCTCTGACACCTCCTGGCGCAGTTGGATAATCGCCCCTTTCAAGGTATCCAATTCCTGCCGTGTAATGGAATACTGGCAAAATTTTTCCACATTCCATAAAATGGCATTTACAGCAAGCTCGTTTTCTGCCCAAGCCTTTAATCCCTCTCCTGTACGGTCCCATTCCTGCTTGTTGCGTTTGAGCCGTTCCAACAGCTCTTCGACGCTCTTTAACTGGTTTTTCGCTTCCTCATAGCCTGTCTGTGCAATAAGGCGGATCAATTCCTCCTTTTTTTTGCCGTATTCTTGTTTTTCTTTCTTCTGCTGCGCTAACAGCTCCTTATTTCGCTCCAGATCTTGTCTGCGAAACTCAACCTTATCCTCAAGTTCTTTTATTTTTTCTTGTTTCCTTAAAATCGAAAACTTTTCCGCAAAATACTGATATTTTTGAATTTCTTTTTTCTTTTCTTCTACCTGTCCAAAGGCTTTTTGAATTTCTCTGAGACTTGCAATCTCTTCCCCTATATCCATAATTTTTTTCTGCATCCTGCCATATTGGATTACGCTTTCTTGCATATCTTCTATATGGATATCCTGTTCCAGGCAGATATATTCTTTTACAAACTCTTCTATCCGGCTGTTCATTTTAAAGGGAATCGCCCGTTTGAACAACATAGGGAATTTCTCCATATCCAGCCCGCCCAGATACTCGTCGTAGAGCCTCCTGCGAAACGCCTCATTGCGGGAAGTTGCGTACCACTCTGCCTTTTCATAATTTTTGTTTAAAAACTCCCGGATCTCCTCCGTGGACATCGCCCTGTGCCCGAAACGGTATCCATTTTCAAACAACCCGCCCCGATGCCAGAAGAAATACCGTTTGGAATAATCATTTGCCGCTGTATCCACATCAAAAACCACCCCTATACACTGCCTCTCCCTGGTATCGCTGCGTGTAAACTCCAGCACAATGGTTGTGGAAAAGTCCTGATTTCTCAGATACTGGCTTTGGTTGTTATCCTCCATATTTACCATGCCCCGAAGGTACTCAATCAAGCTCCGGTCGGAATCGTCTGCCGCCGCCTTATTAAAAAACCCCCTTCCATCTGTATTTGCATACAAAACCACCTGCATTGCGTCAATAATCGTGGATTTTCCGCTGCCGGAATGCCCCGTAAAAAAATTAATTTCTTTATGGAAAGACAGGGTTTTTTGGTCAATGTAATGCCAGTTATTCAGACACATCCGGGTCAATATTTCAAAACGGTCCTTTAAATTATGTTTCATCTGCTCCATTGTGTCCCTCCTCTGCCTCCTGTTTGGACAGTTCCCCTTCTGCCTGTTTTGGAGATTCTATCTCTTCCTCCTGAAAGCTTTCCAGCAAAATCCTTGCATTCTCCCCCATCAATACCATATTGATGCAGGGATAAATAATCAGGCGTGTCTCTGCTTGCGCCTCCTCCACAGAATCCAGCACTTCCAGAATCTGATAGCGCTTTAATGCGGCAAGAGCCCTTCGAATCTCTGTGGAAGAAGGTCTGTCCTTAAGAAGCTGGAAACTTCCCATCTTCTCATTGACGTCCCCCAAAGTCGTATAAATATTTACACTGGTGGAAGCGGACGCCATCTGTTCATCATAAATCAGTTTTAAAACCAACAAGTAAATCGTGGTAAGCCGGGTAAGCCGTTCTGTCGTCACCTGTTCCCCGGTTAGATAGATTACGCCGTTTTGGACATTTTCCTGGACCTGTATGCCTGCAATCTGAAAGTATTCCTTCAAGAATTCCAAATGCTTTTCCAGCAAACGGTACCCTTTGTTAAAGACAAACCTTCCAGTACGCTTTTCATATTTTCGTTCCAGGAAAAAGGTCTGCCGCAGCAAAGTCTGTATTACCTGTGCCAACTGCTGCTGCTCTTCCTCTGGTAACTGATCAAAATACTCTATCATAAATGTTCCTTTCGTATAAATGCCAATCTGGGATAGCGGTATTTTCCATTGTCCACAACCAGGTCATCCCCCTTTTGGGCTAATAACTGGTACCTGCTGTTTTTCTTTCCTGCATCATCATAGGCAAGAATCAGCTTTTCAAAATCCTCCTCACTTTTTACCGATTCTTCCCCAATCCGTATGGTTCCCTCTGCATCGGCATGTTTCTCTAAAAATTCTTCAATCTGTTGTCTGTTGTACCTGTGATGGATCTGGTTAATCCTTAAAATATCCTCTTTGGAAAGTTCCTCTTGTTCCTTCTGGGGCTGTAAATTTTCGATAAATTTTTTTCTTGGCGCACGTTTCCGGTACAGGGATTTTCCTGTCAGGATCTCAAACTGGGAAAGATTCATCTTCTTTGCCACCTTTTCCAGATCTTGCTTTTGCCGTTCCCTTTTGGAAATTCCATTTAAAATCTGAATCACCATGCCCCTCATGCTGCCCTCCTGGTCCAGCAGGTAATTCAGCCTTGCCACGGTAGCCTTGACATATTTCATATGTTCCTTGTCCAGGTTGGCGATGCGCCGTTCAATATGGTCAAATCCCCGGTCAATCCGATCTAAGATATCCAAAATTTCCTGACGGCATTCTTCCATTGAATTTCCCTGCCCTGCGCCTGCCGGCACGTTTAACTCCCTCTCGTTTTGCCCGGCAAGGTTTTCCATCCAGTCGTAATTATCCTGCATTTCCCGAATCCATTGCTTGATTCCGCTTTTATAGATATAAAAATTATCGCTGGTTTTTAAAATATGGTATTTTCTGCGGATAATCTCCTGCACATAACCGTCCAAATGCTCCTTCAATAAATCCCCATAAAATTCCTGTTCCAGCAGGCTGTCAAAAAAACGGTCCATATTGTGAAGCATGTCCTGCAGAGACTTATTCAGCCTCCTGGTATTGTGCAGTGCCGTGCGCAGCAGCCCTGCACTGGCATGAGGGTCATTCCTCAGAGAAAATAAGATGGCATAGATATTCTGGATATAAACCTCTGTCTCGTCCACTTCCTGGCTGGTAAGTTTTTCAAAAGCTTCAATATAAACCGCCGCATAATCCGGGATCATAATATTGGTGACCTGGGCATAATAATCCTCTAACTTTTTCAGCCAGCGGCTCTTCAACAACCAATTTAAAATACGGTTTGCAGGTGTTTCCTGCAAATCAAGATCCGTCTCATTTTCCTCCCGCTCCATCTGAAACTTTTTCTGGGAAAAATACTCGCTTAAAATCCGCACACAAGATTCCCTGCTTAGAAAATAACTCTGATATTCATATTCTTCGTTTATAATCAATAAGGCTTCTATATACATGTCCCGGTTCGGTGACCGGAACAAGCTATAGAAGCTGTCTGGTATTTCATATCTGTACTCCATAAATTTATCCTTCTTACTCCCAACAGAGCCATATGGCGCTTCCTGGTATTTTGCATTTGTATTCTATAAGTTTATCTTTCTTCCTCCCAACAGAGGACATACAATGGTTTTCCCATCAAAATCCGACGGTGCCTCTTCTATCTTAACCATATAGTTCCATACGAATCCTGAATTAATTATACCGTACACAAAATCTTACGTCAATAGATTCCATTTATACCCTAAGCCGAATTACAAATGCCTTGGTATACTCCTCTCCCTCTTCTTGTTCCAGCGTCAGGTCGCCGCCATGCATGGCAATAATTTTATGTGCGATACTTAAGCCTAATCCACTGCCATGTCTGCTGTTCCTGGATTCATCCCCTAGGACAAACGGCTCAAAGATATACTTTGCAGTCTCTGCCGGTATCGTTTCCCCGTCATCACAGATCTGGATAACAGCATACTCATCTTCCTGTTCTGCCAAAATCCATACGCGTGTTCCCAGACTATTGTGGCGAAGTGCATTGTTCAGAAGATTATTGACAACCCGCTGGAATTGAATCCGGTCTATGTCCATCTGAAATGCTTCCTCTGGAATTTTCGGAATCATTTCCATCTGTTTTTCCTCAAAATCCATATAAAGCCCCGCTACACATTCCCGCAAAAGTTCCCACAAATCTTCGTTTGTTTTTTTTAGCTGGAACCCCTCGCTGTCCAGCTTGACATATTCAAACAGCAAATTTAACAGCCCGCTCATCTGCATAGATTTGTTATAAATGGTTTCCAAATATTCCTGCTGCCTTGTGCCCATTGATAATGGTCCCATTCCAAAGCTTCGTCCCTCTTTTGGCAAGACCGTTTCCTCCAAAAGTACTTTAGAATAGCCTGCCACCGTAGTCATCGGCGTTTTCAAATCATGCGCCACATCTGACAGCAGCAAATTTCTTCTTCTGTCATACTCTTCCTTCTGCTGCTGTTCCACTTTCTCCATCCTTTGAATCTGCGTCTCCACCATTTGGCTGAAAGCAAAAGCGGCAAGTACATAGGGAACAAAAAGGGTAATCAAAATCAAAAGCGTCAAGGCAATCATTCCCAATATATAAATCTGCATCTGACGCTGATTCATATGTGCGGTCTGCCTAGTAATCTGCCCTGCCACTGCACTCCCTGCCCATTTCTCACTGAGCGCACCAAGGCCAAAACCTACCACATCTGGAAATTGTCTGCACAACCCCATAACGGCAAGGTAACATCCGCCCCGCAGCAATGCTCCAATAGTCTGCCCATTTTCCAGCCCCGCAGTAAAAAAATCAATATGTAATGTATTCGAAAGCCAAGGAAAAATCATTTGTTCATATATCGCTGCAAGCATTTGTTCACTGAAACTGACCAAAAGTAAAATCAGAAGAAACCGCTTGACCAAAAACCATTTCCATTCCTTCTTACTCATGCCGAATCCTTCTCCATACGATACCCAAGCCCCCGGATGGTCTTGATATAAGCGGTACTGTCGGAAGATAATTTCGACCTCAGCCGGCTGATGCACACCATAATATTATTATCTGCAATGGCATATTCCTCGCCCCAGACGTTTTCATATACCTGCTGTTTCGTAAATACTTTTCCTGGATGCTCCATAAACAGCCGCAGTAATTTATATTCCACAGAAGTCAAATCAATAGGCTTCTCCCCTTGATATACCATACATGCTTCTGTATCCAGTTTCAGGTCTTTTACCTGAAGCTGCTTTAGCTCTTTGCCCTTTACCCCTAAGGAATAAAACCTGCGGATATGGGAATTGATCCTTGCCATTGCCTCCATAGGGTTAAAAGGTTTTGTCAAATAATCATCCGCTCCCAGATCCAGACCTAATATTTTATCTGCATCCTGGTCCTTTGCTGACAAAATCATGACAGGGATATTGCTGGTTTCCCGCAGCTTTTTCAGCACCCTGAACCCATCCATCTTCGGCATCATAATATCCAAAAGAGCCATGTCAATTTCTTCTTTTTCTAATAAGGAAAGCGCCTTATATCCATCTGCCGCCTCCAACACTTGATAACCATCTTTTTCCAGATACAGACAAAGTAGCTCGCGAATCTCCTTTTCATCATCTGCAACCAGAATCGTATATGCCATTGTTCCCGCTTCCTTTCTGCTCTTTTAATTTCCGGTATAACGCTGCCCTTGTTTGTTCTACATAAGGTCCAACATAAAAGATACTTAAAATTCCAAAAGTCATCCCACTTAAAATATACCATCCCAGAAATGATAAGTCCAGGACAAAAGCCTTCCATTTGTTCCCATCCATCATAAATTTGCTTCGCACAAAGGCTTCCCCCATACTGATTTCTGGTTCTTCCGCCAAAATATAAGGCATCATCTTGTATTCATACGCCTTTATAATTCCCGGAACCACCAGCAGCAAACTCCACAAAAAGATATACAAACCGCGGAAAAACTGAACTTTTACACAATTTTTATAACTATGGTCAAAAGCGTAACATACTTCCCGTATATTTGCCTGTTCTTTTAAATTCCTGGCAAAAAAACGCCGAATCCCAACTTCCATAGGATTTATCAGCAAAATATGTAAAGGAAGCACAACCACAAGCAATACCAAAATAAAAATAAACAGCACCATCATCAAAGTGACAAATACCACCATCAGCGCAACGCCTTTCCCATCATCAAACTCCCCATCGCCAAAGGTACTGCTTTTTTCTCCGATAGAACTAAAAAATTCATCCAGATTGGGACCGTCATCCTCGTATTCTTCAAATTCATATTCTTCCTCAGAAGAAGAACTGCCACGATTGCCAAATAAAATTTTTTCTGGAATTTTTATGCCAACCCCTCCGCCGATTAACCCAAGCAAAAGCGCAGCAAGAATACATTTCCAGTAGTTCATCCGCAACCGCTCTTTTGCCTTCTCCTTTAATTCTTTTCTTGTCCACATATTTATCTCCTCCTTGTCGAATTCTTTTATCTATTAAGTCTATTTTATTTTATCTATCTTAACAATAGACTGTTCTTTTCTTACAATAACCTTACAAAGTCCATCTTGCACATTGGCAAAATGGATGGTAAGATGAAACAGTGATAAAAGAATGCGGATGACGTTCTTGAATAATTCTATGGCTTCCTTTGTTCCAAACGAAACAGGACAAAGGAGACGATACTTAGACTTGGGAGTTTACTTATGAGAGAAGAGTTTCAATATTATATCCATCATTTTATCAGCCGTTTTTGCATTTTTATAAAATGGTTGATATTTTCCGTCTTATCCGGCATTTTAATCGGCGGCGCCGGCACCATATTCCATTACTGTATGGCATGGGCAAATGAGACACGGCTGTTATACCCAAGCCTGGTCCTATTGCTCCCCTTTGCAGGGCTTTTGATTGTAGGCGCTTACCATGTGATGCATGATGAAAAAGATACTGGTACAAACCTGGTTCTTGCCGCCATCCACTCTGGCAAACATATCCCCTTAAAAATGGCGCCATTGATCTTTATTTCCACAATTATGACCCACCTGTTCGGCGGTTCTGCCGGAAGGGAAGGCGCTGCACTGCAGCTTGGCGGGAGCATTGGCAATACTCTTGGATGCCTGCTAAAATTTGACGAAAAAGACCAGCATATTATGATTATGTGTGGCATGAGCGCAGCATTTTCTGCACTGTTCGGTACCCCGATGGCTGCCGCTATTTTCTCTATGGAGGTGGTCAGCGTAGGAATTATGCACTATGCGGCGCTTGTGCCCTGTGTCATCTCCTCCCTGACTGCGAATGGGGTTGCAGCATATTTCCATGTAATGCCAGAACAGTTCCTCTTGACAGAACTCCCGGAATTTTCTTTGGCAACGGGTGTGCCCATCGCGCTTCTCGCCATGCTTTGTGCCGGAGTGAGCACCCTATTTTGTATCATGCTCCACAGCGGGGAAAATCTGTATAAAAAATACCTTCCCAACCCTTACCTTCGAATTTTTACTGGAGGCACCTTTATTGTGATCCTGACCTTGCTGGTCAAGACCCAAGACTACAACGGCGCTGGGATGCCAATCATCGAGCGTTGCTTTGAAAATGATTATGTACCTTATGCTTTTTTATTAAAAATGGTGTTTACAGCCGTAACCCTTGGCTCAGGATTTAAAGGAGGGGAAATTGTGCCTTCTTTTGTAATTGGCGGCACTTTTGGCTGCCTGTTTGGAAACGTTACTGGTTTTTTCCCTGCACTATGCACTGCTTGTGGTATGGGCGCCGTATTCTGCGGAGTTACCAACTGCCCCATCACCTCCCTGTTAATCTGTTTTGAACTGTTTGGCTTTACTGGGATGCCGTATTATCTGCTGTCTATCGCCCTGGGCTACATGTTGTCTGGCTATTATGGACTGTACCACAGCCAAAAAATCATGTATTCCAAATACAAAACGGAATTTATTAATCGAAAAACACATTAATAAGGTGTATTTTTCACCAAAATCTTTTTTCATTTTGTATTTTCTTGGCAGATTTTCTACTTGTATTTTTTTTAATACAGAGTTATAATTCCAAAGGATTTATTAATGAAACGGATGGAGGAGTTTTTTATGAATTATGATTATTTGTTATTTTTGGCAATTATCTTATTTAGTACAAAACTACTTGGGCTTGTGACCAGGCGTGCCCATATGCCGCAGGTCGTTGGTGCTTTGCTTGCCGGTCTTCTCCTTGGACCTGCCTGTCTGAATCTAATTCATGGTTCTACCTTTTTAAACCAGGTATCTGAGATCGGTGTGATTATCCTGATGTTTATGGCAGGACTGGAGACAGATACAGAGGAATTAAAAAAATCTGGTCTTGCTTCCTTTGTAATCGCCCTTGTAGGTGTAATTGCCCCCCTTTTAGGCGGTCTCGGCGTCGCCTATGTGTGCAAAGTGGGTTCCGACGACCTGCCTGCCAGCACATTTTTACAATACATATTTATTGGAATCATCTTAACAGCAACTTCTGTTAGTATTTCCGTGGAGACCCTCAAGGAAATGGGAAAAATCTCCACCAAAGCAGGCACCGCCATCCTAGGAGCAGCCATTATTGATGATATCCTTGGGATTGTGGCATTGACCATCGTCACCAGTATGGCTGACCCCAGCACAAATATTTTTGTAGTTTTAGTAAAAATTGTTGGATTTTTTGTATTTGCAGTTGCCTTTGGATTTGCTTTTTACTTTGTGATCCAAAAATGGATCTCCAAAGATCCAAGACCTAACCGGCGTTATGTAATCCTAATTTTCGCATTCTGCCTGGTTATGTCCTTTTGTGCAGAAGCCTTTTTTGGAGTTGCAGATATCACAGGCGCTTATGCTGCAGGGCTGATCTTAAGCCACAGTACCAAACGGGAGATCGTATACCAGGAGTTTGACACGGTATCTTATATGCTGGTGGCACCAGTATTTTTTGCCAGCATTGGTTTGAAAGTAGAAATCAGCTCCATGTCTTCCAACATTCTCTTGTTTACCATCGCTCTTCTGATTGTCGCCATTCTCACCAAAGTGGTAGGATGCGGGTTTGGCGCCAAGATTATGGGGTACAGCAACAGGGAATCCATACAGATTGGTGTTGGAATGATTTCTAGGGGCGAAGTAGCATTAATTGTGGCAAACAAAGGCGAGGCGCTTGGGCTGATCAGTGAATCATTGTACGCCCCTATTGTTGTTATGGTGGTAATCACTACGATTATCACGCCAATCCTATTAAAGATTGTCTTTAAAAAGAAAACAGCCAGACCTGTGTCTGCGGTCTGACCTTCTAATCTTGAAAGGCTTGCACACTTTCAGCAACAAGCCTGCCCCAGCCCCCTTCCCATCATTCTTGGGGGAGGGGTTTGCACGCTTTGCCGCGCCGTGCACAATTGCGCAGCAATCGTTTCCTTTTGTGCGAGTGCCTCATTTAAGAAAGGTGGTAGGTCATGCGATTATTACTTGCAGAAGACGAAAAAGAGCTTTCCCGCGCCCTTCTGACGATATTAGAGCGCAGCAATTATTCTGTAGATGCAGTTTTTGATGGTGAGGAAGCGCTCGCCTATCTAAACAGCAATAATTATGATGGTCTAATTTTGGATATTATGATGCCAAAATTAGATGGCCTCACTGTCTTAAAAAAACTCCGGGAGCAGGGAAACCCTCTCCCGGTACTTTTATTAACTGCAAAATCTGAAATTGACGATAAAGTGACCGGATTGGATGCAGGCGCCAACGACTATTTGACCAAACCCTTTGCCGCAAAGGAGCTGCTTGCACGCATACGTGCTATGACCAGGGGACATACAAGCGCCGTCAGCTCCTGCCTACAAATTGGAAATGTTACTTTAGATCTTTCCTCTTTTACCCTGTCCTCCCCCACAGGAAAATTCCGGCTTACAAACAAGGAATTCCAAATGTTGGAAATGTTGATGGGAAATCCTGGTCAGCTCATTCCCAGCGAGCGGTTTCTGGAACGAATCTGGGGATATGACAGCGAGGCGGAACTCAATGTCGTCTGGACCTATATTTCTTATCTGCGCAAAAAACTGTCTGCACTTCATTCCAATGTACAACTCAAAGCAACCCGGAATGTCGGCTATTATCTGGAGGAACTGCCGTGATCAAACAACTTCAAAACCGATTTATCCTTATCTCCATGTTATCTGTACTCTTAGTTTTAACCATTATTATCGGCGCCATCAATATCCTCAATTATCAGAAAGTTGTGCAGGATGCCAAAAATATTTTAACTATAAAAGTCTGGAATTCTAAAAAAGACTCTGGTTTTCTGTCTTCTTATCGTTATCTTAAGAAAACCGATCCAGAAAAAACCCGCATTATCTTTCTGGATTGTACCAGGAGCCTTTCCACCTTCCGCTCTTTTTTGCTGACCAGTATTTTGGTATCTGCCCTTGGGCTTTTCTCTGTCCTAATTTTGGTGCTCTTCTTCTCAAGGATCGTAATGAAGCCTGTATCAGAAAGTTATGAAAAACAGCGCCAATTTATTACAGATGCGGGACATGAAATCAAGACACCGCTTACCATAATTGACGCCAATCGGGAAATTTTAGAAATGGAATATGGGGAAAACGAGTGGTTCCAAGGCATCCAGAAACAGACAGCACGTCTTGCCAGCTTGACGAACCAGTTGATCTACCTGTCCCGAATGGAAGAGCCTAAAAACCAATTACAAAAAATTGATTTTTCTATTTCTGACCTGGCAGAAGAAATTATCCAGTCATTCCTGCCCCTTGCAGCCACACAGGAAAAGATTTTTTCCACAGATATCGCACCCCTGCTGTCCTTCCATGGAGACGAGCCTTCCGTTCGCCAGCTTATTTCCATCTTGCTTGACAATGCCATAAAATATTCCCCGCCCCAAGGAACGATCGAAGTTACCCTGAAAAAACGGGGAAAAAATATCTGTTTTACCATTTACAATACAACAAAACAAATTTCACAGGAACAATTGCCCCATCTTTTTGACCGCTTTTACCGTACAGATGCTTCCCGGAACTCTGAGACAGGGGGATATGGAATCGGGCTTTCCATTGCCCATGCCGTCACAAAAGCCCATAAAGGAAAAATTACTGCCGAAAGCAAAGATGGATGTTCCCTCTTAGTTACGGTAATTCTATAATCTATGTCATCTTCTTTTCCGACATGGATAATTGGTATCGATTCCAGCCATTTAATTATCATCCATATCGTTATCCCTTCTGGCATGGTTATTGGTATCAATCCAGCCATTACAAATTCATCTTAATCCAATACCGGATATAGATTAACAATTTACTGCCATTGTCTTTCGGAAAGAATGCTCCAGATAGCGTTTCAAAGAAAATCTGCGCTTTTTGTCTTTTTTTACAATTTGAATCCGTGAAAGGACTTCTTTTTGTTCCTCCATTGACAAAGGTTCTTTTTCGTATTCAAAAATATCTGTGTCAATCCGATTCAGAAGCTCATACATATTGTGATAGGCAGGCTGGGAAGTGCTTTTATTCTCCTCACAAGTATAAAACTGATAAAATAATTTCTGCTCCTCTGGTTCAAGGCAGCTTGTCATCACTTCCTTTTCTTCGGCAATCTCCTTCTCAATCAACCATGCAATGGTTGCTTCCTGCTTGTGATTTCTTAAATATTCCAGACAGCAATACCGCGCCACAGAACCAATCCAATTCTCAAATTCATTGTTCTCATGAAAATATTCTGCATGATTCCAGATTGCCTGGATGGTATCCACAAGGCAGTCCTGCTGTAAATGAGGTAATGTAAACAAATGTTTGCGAATAATCGTAATCAACCGCTCGCCATGTTCTGTAATCAGCAATTCTACTGCTTTTTCATTCTGAAGCTGCAACTGCTTTACCAGACTTTGTTTTCCAACTCTCATAATAACCCCCGCCCTTCTCTTTTCTTCTTTAGTATAACAAATCATCCTTATCTATTTCTTTCTGAAATTCTTAAGTTTTTCTTAGGTTTCCTTTTACTGGAAAGAATGCAGCGCCGGCTGGCGTCTTTGCAGATCATTTTTCGAAATTCGGTTGGCATTTGCATTCTCTATGGCGGCAAACCTTCCCTCTACACTTTATTAGATGCATGAAAGTTCAAAAAAGTTGCATCCTTTATGTATTTTTTTTCGCATACTCTGCCAATGCCCTAGGACCCTCCAACAATTCCCTTCCAATATAGAGCAAATTATCCTCCCGTACTTTCATGCTCCACTTTACCAAAGATATGGCGCCGCATTCCAGCTCTAACGCTGTGATACAACGGGGATGCACACAGCTTCCATCGTTGAAATAATATCCTTCTCCCGGCTTGGGAAAGAAAGGGCGGTGTGTATGGCCAGCCACCAAAACCTTCTGGTGTTCCTTCGCCCATTCGGCAAGCCTTTTTTCTGTTTTTTCCTTTCTCTGATAATTTTTTGCCGCGCTGGTGGGGTCGTTACACCCCGCCAGCTCCAAGGGACGCCAGAGATAGCGAACCAAAAACCTCGTCAGCTTCCACAAAGTATCATTCCACAAATCTCCCTGATGCCCATGTACCAAAAACAATTCTACCCCGCTGCTGGGTTCCTGCAGACGGATTGCCTCCTGTACCTTCAAATTTGGAAACAAACTTTTCATCTGTGTTTCTGTCTCACAATAATAGGAATTGCAATGGGAATTAAAATATTTCTCACAGCCTTTCTTCCGGTCATGGTTTCCAAACAGCATAAACAGCCGCCCTTTTTTGTAGAACTCCCCCATCAGCCAAAACTGATTGCTGTGAATCCTTATAATTTCTTTCAAATTTCGATTTTCCCAAAGTTCATCCCCATCCCCCAACTCAATGTACGTAAAATTTCTTCGGTTGTAATACTGCAATGCTGCAAAAAACAAATTCTGGTTAGGCTGAAAATTATCCCCCCAATTTCCAATTCCGCGATGGCAATCACTCATCAATACAATCCGGCTCCCTCTGTCAATCCGAATACAGAGTGCCTTCTCATAAGCCTGATCCAGTTTTTTTCCAGTACGACTCATTTCTTCTTTTTCTCCCAGGCAATTCTTCCTGTTTTCATAATTATGCCAAAAATCCTGGGGTATGCCTGCATCAGATAATCCAGTTTATCAATCGTCCTTGTAAAATCTTTTGTAACCTTGTGATATAACTTGCAATTATGGCGATTCTGCCATTGAATCCATCTGCCAAACAACTTTCCATATTTTGAAGGCTGCTTTGTCTTTGGCTGATAGAGGCGAAGTGATACCTGTTTATACCAGACATGCAGATCTTCCGGCTGGTAACCGGCATGGTAACAACCCTTTAGAAATGCTTCCAGCATTTCTAAATTTGGAAAGTTCAAAGACACTTCCAGCATCAGTTCTGCTGGCCAGGAAAATTCCCCCAGGGAAAACCCCGCAAGCCACCAATGTGTCTTCTCTCTCTGGAACAACCGCTTACCGTTTTTATAGAGAATCATGCTGATGGGAATTTCATCTTCCTTTGAAACACATTGATAGAAAACCTCGCTTGGATCCTTCTGCCTTCCCTTCTCTTTTTCCACATAAATCCCAACTTCTGCACCTGTGGTAACGCCATACTGCCCTTTCCAAAACTCAATCATCCATCTTCGGTGGCCATATTCAAAATAAATTGGCTCGCTGTGAATAATCATATTCATAGTTGGAGCCATTTCATCATATATTTTTCCATAGCCAAATTTTTTCTGCCACGCTTCTTCTAAGGAATAAAAAATATCCTTCTGGGGATGGTAGGAAAATCCAAAGGGTTCTAAAGCCTGATTGATGTCCTGTATTTTCTCATGGTCACAGCGTTCCTTCACCCTGAATTTTGCCCGTTTATGCCTCTGGTACCGAAGGCGGCATATGATAAGGATTAACACAAGCATAATTACAACCATTCCAAATATAATATAATTAATACACAAAACTCTCCAGCTCCTTTCTTTTTATCAATCTACAGGATAATGAAATTTTTGCACTTTTATCCTGTTATTAATATATTCAGAAAGGATTGGAGAGTTCTAGCTGGCAATTTGTTTCAAGACTGGCTCCTGTAAGTCTTGGCATGGATTCTGTCCAGCTTTTGCCGATATGGCACATATCCGGCTCCCTGCGCCTTTTTGCGGAGCGTTATCAGATAGGGGATGGTACCTCCACTGATACAAATTTGTTATACGCCGCCTGCCGAGGTTGGAATCATCTCCCATCTGAAGCAAATAATTCATTGGCATACCGGACAGATCCCATAGCGTCCTTGGAATAAAAATCTGCCCCGATCATATCTGCATAGGTCTGGGTCAACACTGCGCCGCCTACCATAACCTTACACCCTGGGAATTCCTCTTTGATCATTTTGATGGTAAGTTCCATATTCGCCACTGTGGTAGTCATCAGCGCGCTTAATCCCACCAGTTTTACCTGGTGCTTCCTTGCCGCCTCCACCACGGTCTCTGGCGGGACATCCTTGCCTAGATCAATTACTTGGAATCCATAATTTTCCAGCAACACCTTTACAATATTTTTTCCAATATCATGGATATCTCCCTTTACGGTGGCAATCACAATGGTCCCTTTGGACGCCTGTGCACCGCCTTCTGCCTTTAAATGTTCTTTGATGGCATCAAACCCTGCCTTTGCAGCATCTGCACTCATTAAAAGCTGTGGGAGGAACACGGTCTTCTTTTCAAACCCTTGACCAACTTGGTCCAATGCTGGAATCAGCTCTTGGTCAATTACCTCAAGGGGTTTTTTGTTTTCCAGTTCTTTTTTCGCGGCATGATAAGCGCTGTCTGAGAGTCCCCGGACTACCGCATCAAACAGGCGAAGTTCTCCAGATTTCTCTGGTCCCTTCTTTTGCTGTTCTGACTGCTTGGAATACCTTGCAATATAATCGCTGCAATTGCCGTCACTGCCATTTAAGGCACAAAAAGAATGATATGCCGCCATCATCTCTTCACTATTTGGGTTGATAATCCCTGCACTTAATCCCTGGGACAATGCAATCGTAAAAAATGCTGTGTTGACATGCCCACGCAAAGGCAGTCCAAAAGAAATATTAGACACTCCTAATGTAGTGTGCACACCCAGTACATTCCGTACATAATGGAGTGCCTCCAAAGTAATTTTTGCATTTTCCTGCCCAGTGCTGATTGTCATCGTCAGCGTATCTATCAGCAAATCTTTTTTTCCTATGCCATATTTCGCTGCCTCAGCAATGATTTTCTCAGCAATTTGAATCCGCCCCTTTGCCGTCTTGGGAATTCCATTCTCATCCAATGTCAGGCACACAACCATAGCGCCGTATTTTGCGGCCAGGGGAAATACCACGTCCATGGATTCCTGCTTGCCATTGACAGAGTTAATAAGCGGTTTGCCATTATAAAGCCGCATTGCCGTCTCCATTGCTGTTGGATTGGAAGTATCAATCTGCAAGGGCAGATCTGTGATACCCTGCAGGCCTGTCACCACGGAACGCATCATCTCCACTTCATCAATTTCTGGCAGTCCCACATTCACATCCAAAATATGCGCGCCCCTATCCTGTTGTGCCAATGCTTCCTTATAAATATACTCTAAATCTTGTTCTCTAAGAGCCTGCTTAAAACGGGATTTTCCAGTGGGATTGATTCGTTCGCCGATAATTTTAGGATGTTGGTCCATCTCAACTGCATGGGTATAAGAAGAGACCACAGAACGGTTCTTATCTGTTAAAACCATAGCTGGGATGTCCCTGCATGATTCCACCAATGCATGAAGATGTGCCGGAGTCGTACCGCAGCATCCGCCCAGTACCGATACCCCGTCCTGTGCAATCTCCTTCATAATCCCTGCAAATTCTTCAGGTCCCACATGAAAAGAAGTTTTCCCATCAACCACCACTGGAAGCCCTGCATTGGGATTGACCACAATCGGCAACGATGTTATTTCCCGCAGCCTTGGCAGGAATTTTTTCATGATATCTGGTCCAAACCCGCAGTTTAGGCCCAGCGCGTCCACCCGCAGCCCTTCCAGCATGGCAACTGCTGCTTCCATGTCAGCGCCTGTCAGAAGTTTTCCACACTCGTCAAATACCATCGTGACTACAACAGGGAGGCTGGTATGTTCCTTTGCGGCAAGCACTGCCGCTTTGATTTCATAAGTATCGTTCATGGTTTCAATCAGGCACAAATCAGCGCCAGCATGTTCTCCCGCCGTACACATAGGTACAAACGCCTGATATGCCGCTTCAAAAGAGAGATCCCCCAATGGTTCTAACAATTTTCCCAAAGATCCAATATCCAACGCAGCATACGCCTTTTTTCCGGATTCTACAATCGCATGTTTTGCAATTGCAATGCCCTTTGCGGTTACCTCCTGGCAGGAATAGCCTGTACCCTTCATTTTAAAGGGATTGGCACCGAAGGTATTTGCCTTGATGATATCACAGCCCACGTCCAAATATTCCCTGTGAATTTCACCGATTACATTTTCTTTTGTCATATTCCAGATTTCAGGCAATTCCCCAGACTGCAACCCTCGTTCCTGTAACAAGGTACCCATTGCACCATCAAAAAATAACAACTCTTTTCCCAATCGTTCTTTCAAGCTCATATCAATCTCCCTCCTGCCGAAATTCACAGTCTGTCTTGGCGCAAAGGCTGCATTTCTCCATCTGGCAAGATTCTCTTTCTTTTGCAGTAAGCCCAATCACTGCCGTTACAGATTTCGAAGGCATCATCAGATTTCCTTCTGTCAGTGTAATCCCAATTCGTTTGCTGCATTCCAACAATGTAAAAATATCTTTCTGGTATTCCAAGGAAAAATCTCCATAGCCAGGACTGAATCTGGGGCGCAGATACAATCCCCTGCTCGCTGCATCTTTCCGTACTGCCTCCTCCACTTCATCCACATAACTCTCAATACATGCCGCCCCTGCCGCCTGCACAATTGCTGCTTTTGCAAAATTGGAAATGGAATATTTTCGAATCATAAAATCTGCAGTACGCCCTATGGTAGCCGCAAGAAGTACTGCGCGCTCACATCCCTTAAGATTCACAGAAAGATTATGGCTTTTTATTTCCAGTCCGCCTAGCTTTACCATATCTTTTGTCACTTTACATCCATATTCATGGTAGATACTTTTCGGGCTGCTGTTTTCTTCCAGCTCTGCGGCTATTTCCTCTATCATCTGAAGCGTTTGTCCCTCTATCTCCTGCCCGCGATATCCCAAATACCGCAAAGCCTCTTTTCTGTCGACCCTCATACGATATAGATCTCTGAAAGATTTTTCATAATGGCTCCTGCAACATCAGGCTTGTTCATGGTATAAATATGCACATGCCCAACCCCATTGGCAATCAAATCAATGATCTGTTCCGTGGCATAAGCAATTCCAGCCTGCTTCAATGCGCTAGGATTATCTGCAAACCGCTCCACAATCGCACGAAAACGCTGGGGAAGAATGGTTCCTGATAAAGATATAATCCGTTTGATCTGATTTACATTTGTCACGGGCATAATTCCTGCAATCACTGGAATTTGAATTCCTTTTTTTAAAGCCCTGTATAAAAAATTATATAAAATATTATTGTCAAAAAACATTTGCGTTGTCAGAAATTCACACCCTGCTTCCACCTTGCGTTTTAAATGGTCAATATCTGCTTCTATCGAATCTGCTTCTGGATGCCCTTCTGGGTAACAGGCGCCCCCGATACAAAAATCACCAAATTCCTTAATTTCTTTCACCAGCTCACTGGCATAGCGGTACTGGTTTTGCAGCGGAAAATCCAAATCCTCTGGAATATCCCCCCGCAGCGCTAAAATGTTTTCAATTTTGTTTTCTTTTAATTCTCCCAGCACGGCATGAATCTTGTCCCTGCCGGAAGATGCACAAGTCAAATGCGCCAATGCTGTCACGCCGTTTACATTTTGTACTTCATTTGCCATATCCACCGTATGTTCGCTGATGCCGCCGCTTGCCCCATAAGTCACGCTGATATATGCCGGTTTTAACTTTGCCATATCCTGTACTAATTCATGTGCCTTTTGCAGCTCCGAGCCCTTTTTGGGCGGAAATAATTCACAACTGATTGTAATTTCTTTTGTTTGTAACAATTCTGATATCTTCATAAATTTTTTGCTTCTTTCATCCTATATTTAAAGAATGTTTTTCTTTCCATTCTTTGCTATTTTTTCATTATAATGATTTACAGTGTAAAAGTCAAACTTTTACTATTTAATTCTGATGTATAGACTGTCCAAAATAACAGATACTAATACCGCAAATATATTTAAGAAAAAGAGGTATGTTATGAATTATGAAAATAAAATGAAAGACACCCATCCGGTGCCTGACCTGACAGACAATTACGATTATTTGAAAGCCAGCTCCGTCACTGATTGTACTGGAGCTGTTCCAAGACCGCCTCAGAACAGCGCTGAATTGGATTCTTATCTGGACGTGTATAATTTCCTTCCTCAATCTGCCTTTGTAAAACCAAGTCCTCTGGAAATTGACATGCTCAACGGGGAAAAGGAAAAAAACAGCCATACGTCAAAATAAGCAGGCATATTGCCCGTGGCAGCATATCACTGATAAAAAAGAAAAACTGCACGAAAAAATTTGAGGGGCGCAAGGATCCGCTTCAAAACACTGACATCATTTGAAGCGGATCCTACGCCAAGACCCGTGTAAGAAAAGCTTAACTTTAAGAAAAATTAGTAAAAGCAAAAACCATTTTGCATCTGGTATTACTAAATAGTATAGTCAAACTGCTGCCCTACATAAGTCTCCGCTTTGCTCTGCACCATATCACTCCGCCCCATTGCAACCGTTTCATTGATCTTTTGCAGCAGTTCATCCCAGGAGGAAGCCTCTACTGTCACGGTATCGTCAGAGGTTTTGTGCTTCTCTTGTATTTTCTCTTGCTTCTCCTTTTGTTCCGCTTTCTTCTCAGCTTTCTTCTGATCCTCTGCTTTCTGTTCTCGCTTGTGCTGAATCCGGTCTTTTTGTGCCGCTAATGACTTATCAACTACTGCAAAGAAAGAGGCATTTCCATAATCATCAAACTTCATCCCAAATGCTTTTACACTGTCTGCATTACTTCCAAGGCTGGTTTTCATCTGTGCAAACTGGACAGTTGCTTTATCCAGTATGCCTTCATATTTCTCTCGGTATGCAGCGTCTTCCGCCATCTTTTCAATCTTCTCATCGTCAATTAACACGATTAAGCTCTTGTTGCTGGCATACTTACCCACATTCGCTTCTGCTTCTGCTTTTTTGTCAGCACTTACTAAAATAAATTCCATGTTGCCATATTTTTTCTTAAGTTTGTCATAATACTTCTGTGCCTTCTCGCTTAACTTTGGCGTGCCAATCTCTTTTTGTCCATTTGTTCTGTTCGTTTTGCTGGTCAATTTCGTCTTCTCACTTGATGCAGCCTGCGCCGCTGCTGTCGCCTGTGCCGCATATGTGTTTCCTACTCCGTTCGTATTCATATTCATTTCCTCCTTGAAATAAGCGATTTTCAACCAATGTTCCCTGGTACACGAAATTATGATTCGGTGTATTAGTATTTATATCGGATATATTTTTTTAAATGGTAATGGTTTTCGTATAAAAAAGTATGCTTCGCTTGTATCATGTCTTAACTGTACTGCGAAACACACTTTTTCTTTAAAACACCTTTTAATCTTCCACTGGAGTAATCTACTAACTTTTAGAAAAACACCGCTTAGTCATTTCAAATTTTTACGAGATAAAGTTTGTGGATATCCGCTCCTCTTTCTGCGGCAGACCATAAGTTTTCTTGCCAATAGCAATACTTTTTATCAAAAATGACATGTTCGCCGCTAAAACCCTCATGACCTGCAAGCCTTCTTGATCTTTCGCAGCCTCGCCTGGAAGCCTGCCATGAATACTGTTCCAATACTGGCTGGAAGCCACCGGCATCCCACAGATCGTAAAATATTTATTCAACTCGTCAAAAGTAGACGACAATCCTCCTCTTCTTGCTGCCACAACACTTGCCCCCACTTTCATGGTCTTATCAAAATGGGTGCTATAGAAAAGTCTGTCTAAAAATGCAATTAACGTAGCGTTTGCCGATGCATAATACACAGGGCTTGCGATTACCAGTCCATCACATGCTTCAAATTTTGGCGCTGTCTCATTTACAATGTCATCAAACACACATTTTCCCTTTTCACCACAAGAATTACATGCCACGCAACCTCTCACTGCATGATTGCCAACCTGGACCATTTCTGTTTCAATCCCTTCTTTTTGAAATATTTTCTCCATTTCATGTAATGCCAAAAAAGTATTCCCTTCTGCCCTTGGGCTTCCATTAATCATTAAAACCTTCATACACATCCTCCATGTTTTCTGCTTTATCTTCGATTCAAAACGCCATCGGCGTTCTAAGATGGGATCCGCCTCCCATCTGATATATATTCCTAGTACAGCCTGTTCATTCCAGACTGAAATTAAAATGCGTCAAATATTATTTTCATTTCTTGCTGGCTTAAGGTACTTAAGTGAGCCAAATCATTTCTTGCTTCCCGAAACATCTTCAAACAATCATAATCCTTTCTGGAAACGTGTATTTTATCATGACATGCCATATAATACAGAGTTCCCACCTCTACCTCATCTGCCACGGTGAATTCCTCTCCAAAAGCATAGGGAATGGGCAGTTGTCCCCGAATCTGTTCCTGATATCTATCCACAAAACGCCCTCTGAATTCTTCAATCAACGGAAAAATAATTTTAATCTGTGCCTTCCAAATTTGCTTTTTTACTTCTTCTGGATTTAACGCAATGTTGAATTGTTTTCCGCTGCTCCTTAATTCCTCCAAGGAAATCCTTTGTAATGCCTGATAGGGATCTGTCAAAAATTCCTTATGCCTTCTGACACACTGTGCACCCAATTCTATATCGCTTCCCGCAATGTTAGAAATTAGTTCTGCCAAATATTCTTTTAAATTGGCTGGTTCTTTTATAGAGGAAGCTGCAAGCATATTAAAAACCACACTGTCATATCGGCTGATTTCCTTATGAAAAGAAATCATCTGAACCCCCTTTTTCTTTGCCAATCCGACTGCGGATTCCTGGAGTTCCAGAATAAAAATGCCACCTCCTCCCCCTTTTTTCTTCCTGCTCGATGCATACTCAGACACAAACTCCATCCACTCCCTGCTTCTGTCCCTGGGTATTCCAGATATCCAGACAATCCTTTCATTCAGCACAATATCATCGCTCTTTGCCAAAAATGCTGCATATCCAACTGCCGGGTTATATTCCGTCTGCTTATCGCCGCTGCAAAATTCAAGGAATATAGATTTTCCAGCTTCCTCCTCATCCCCCTGCATAAAGACCAGTTTCCTTTCAGAGCTTCCCCCTCGCATTTTTTCCTCTGTCAATTGTATCATCGTATCATACCATGGCATATTTTCAGGCAGTTCCAAAGCTACATGTTTTTCTTTCTCCTGTACGGTTTCTACCATTTTCTCAATAAACTGTACTGCATTGGTCACCTGCTTCCACCATATGTCCTCCATTGTTTCCTCCATTCTGTGCGTTTTCCAGCATATACAGGCAGTTAATCAAAGAATTAATAAATTCTTTCTCTCTTATTCTCCCATATACTCCATAAGCTTATCATCTACTTCCTGACAAGAACCCATCATCTGATGGAAGCGATATTGGTTAAACAGGTATTTCTCATCTGATGTTTTCCGCAGCACATTCAATTCACAAAGTTCTTCCATCAATGCCGTCAGCTTGTTTAAACTAAGCTCTTCAATTTTGTAAATTCCCAGGCTTCGTCCTTCTTCATGAACCTCCTCTGAAGTATATCCGCTCATATATCCATTCTGATGATACAAATGCGCCACAAGCAACGCAATAATATGATAATAATCATCATCGTCCAATCTCAGCGTAATATCAAATTTTTCTCGAATCTGTTCCATAAACCCTTTATCGGCAAGCACTTTCTTAATATGGCTTTCCTGTACTTCATAAGGAGGAGTATTTCTCTCATCATATCCAGCATAATCCCCTTTGCGCATTGCCTCCACCAATTTTGCACAGTAGAGCTGAATCAATCCTGGGAAATAATTTGCACTGGCAAAAATCAAAGAAATCAAAGATTCCTTATCTGCTGGAAACCGTAAACCGAGATAATATAGCGGAACCTCCAAAAGTTCCCTTGCCTCCTGCACCTGGAATGGTTTCACGGTCATAGATGCAAAATGCGTCAATCCCTTGTTGCTATTTAAAGTATGGTCTCTGTCAAACCGGATAATATTTCTCAATCCTGCAATCACAAATTTAAACCTTCCGCTTCCAATTCCCTGAATATCCTCCAAAGCATCAAACGGATGATACCCTACCTCCTCGCAGCTCTCAATAAATGCGTCTGCTTCATCTAACAAAAGCAGCAGATATGGAATTTTTTCTTCTGTATCAAGGAGCAGACGTTTCTTGATCACGCGCGCCAGCTCATCCCAATCCTCCGTCTGGGGGTCGTATTTGAGTATCCCGGCAAAATAAAGCGCTTCCCCAATTGCACTTGCCGTTTTCTTATAATCTTTATCTTTTATTACCACCAGGACCGCACGGTCCCCATTTTCATTTCTGTCAATATCATTTTTTGCCCTTCGGAGCAAAGCAGACTTTCCGAGCTGTCTTCCGCCATATACAATATGGACCCCTCCAGGCGATTCAATTTTTTCCAATTCTTCTTTTCTGCCCATAAAAATTTCCGGCGGAATCTCATTGGAAGATTCCCACACATAAGGCTGGTAATAGGCAAAAGGCATCATAATGCACATCAGCATTTTATTGATATATTCTTCGTTGTAATGGTTGATCAAAAACATCAAAAGTACTCTGTCAATAATGCCAAACAATTTGTCCTGCACATCAGATTTTACTTTTCTGGCAAGACTCCTTCTATCTTGTATCGTCAGTGCGCAATCGAGAAAAATCATCGTATTTTTCGCATTTCCAAGCTCTTTAATTACCTCGATGATACGGTTTGCATCGTATATTCCATACAGGCAAACCACCCGAAAACCATTTTCCACTGCCCTGGAACCCAAAGCGGCAATGGGATGTTTAAAATTTGCTTTTTTACCATTTTGAGGTTTCATAAGCATCACATTATAATTTTCAAATTTTCCGATTTTTGCCTGTTCCTTTACCTCCAAAACTGAAAATCCCAATGCCTGCAGTAAATTTTTTACTTTTTCTGTTGTCTGTCCATTGGAAATCCAATTGTCAACCAAACGCTGCCCGCCCCGTCCTTCTTTGTTGCGGAGCCGGCTTGGTACCAAGGAACTCATAGTACGGCTGCTGTTCAGCACCATTCTGCAGTAATAATCATACTCATCCATAAATTTTCTGAGATAATCCGTCTCAAAAATTTCAAGCTCCCCTTCTGGTTCGCCGTTCTTCAGACGGGACAACAAATCCTCTGCAACCGTATAGTTCTGAACCTCCAGCATTTTCTCAATTTTCTCAAATCTTTTTGTAATTTCGGGATTTTCCTCTGGCATCTCTTTTTTATAAAGCTCCAGCTCTCTTTTCAGCGGCTCTTCCCTTACCTTTGCATCTTTTTTAATTTGAGACATATATGCCTTGGTCACTTTTAAGAAAAATCCATAATTATCTGTATCATTGGCATGTTCATAAAATTCATTTACAATTTGAAGAATTTTCTCTTTTCTATTTTCCATAGAATTGTCAATCTGACCATAACTTTGTGCCAATTCCAAATTTTCTACAAAATCGTTTTTATTTTTTTCTGCCCTGCGTTTTGCAAAACTGATACTCTCGTTCAAATCCCATTTGCCCTCTAAGGCAGATTGCCCTGTTACATCTGCAAAATACTGGTCAATCAACTGTGCGGAACCAAAATCATCTCCAGATTTTTCAAAAATATCGTGCAGCCTTTCCTCCAAACCTGCAAACTTCTGCTTGGAATGATAAAGGATCCTCGAAGTAACGGCAAGCTCTGGAATATCATGGAAGTTTTTGTCAAAAACAGGAAAATAGTTTTCATCCAAAAGCACTATATCTGATTTCAGGAAATCAATATAGAAATATTTTTGCTCGTTTTCATTATAACTTCCATTTAACCTCGCTTTTAATTCGACAAGCGTATCTGTCAATATTTTAATTCCTGCTTTTTCCTCCCAATTTTCAGTTTTCTGCCGGCTGTAAAATCCTACCAGGACATCAATGTCATTCAGCAAGGTATTCCTGACCTTTTTATAATGCTCAAAACCGGCATCCTCCCCGGAACGCTCCAAACACTCCACATATTTCACCCAGTCACACATAGTAGTAATTGCTGTATGTAATGAATTGTAGAGATTTTGTCTGAAGCTTCCCATCAAATCAGATGTCTTCTTTGCCACCCGCATTTTCTCTCTCGCCTTATCCCAATTATCATCAATATAGGCTTCAATTTTGCTTCGGTCAATATTTACCACATCCACAGGGCTTTCGTCTTTCATAAAATTTTCCGCCAAATATTCTTTCATCAGTTCCAACACACTGTTATCGCCCTCCACAATATAGTTCAGGTAAACAGCGATATCATTGTCCTGTGAAAAAATAAGCTTCATTGTTTCCATAAAACGTTTATGGCTTGCCTTCTCTGAAAAATGCCCGCGGACATTTTTTTCATAAAACCCTTCTGCTTCCCGCTGTATTCGAATAATTGTATTTTCCAAAAGAATCTTATCTTTCATCCGGTAATCTGCATATACATCAATCCCTTTATGTTCCTGTTCCTTAAAATCAATTAAAAAGTACATAAAGTTGCTCAGCTCAGGAATTAATGTTACTGTAGGCAGATTTTTCATATTTTCGTACAAGGCTTTCATGGAATAATCAAATTCCGAATGATTGTAAAAAAAGGTTCTCAACGCCGCTGAAATCATCAAATAATCATAAAACAAACTACTGTCATCCAGAAAAACATCAAAAATTTCATCGGAACTGTAACTGCAGGATCTTGACGGCTCATTCACCGCATACGCCAATTTGTCATAAACCATGTCAATTCCATCAATAATTGTTGTGTTTGCTTTTAAATATGCGGCGGCACAGTAAGTTCTTCCACCTACAATCATCTTATATGCTTCCTGCAGAATGTTTTCCATGCCAATGACTGGCTGGAATACTTGGTCTTCTTCCAGTTTTTCAACGTCTTTCAGTCCGTCTTTCCACTTTTCCCCTTCTTCCAGTTCTGCTTCCGGCACGGCTCCAAGCCTGTCATTTGTTTCGGATTTGAACTCAATTTCCAGCCCAATTTTTTTTTCATCCCCTGTTTCTGACACAGCTTTTTTTTCGCCTTCTGTTTGCAGCACAGCTTTCATTTCCGATTCTTTCTCAAAAGTTTCCTGCCCTTCTTTTTCCCCCTCTTCTTGAAATCGCCAGATATCTTGAACCTCCAATTCTTGCCCATCTTCCCAGGAATAAAAGCTATCATCCTTCAAGGCATATAAATATCTTTCTTCTGGCATAAACTCCTCATACCGCGCAATAAAAACTTCTGCCACAGCTGACACATGGCTTACATCCATGCCTACAAAAATAATGCGTGATACTTTTTTTAATTCCTGCAGGCTGTCCTTCAATTCCTTATCAAATTTATCACACTCATCCAGTTGTCCCCAGAAACATCCGACAAACAAATCTGACTCTTGTTTTAAATTCTCTATGCCGAGCAAAAAAGATTCTGTATATAACAATTTCTGAATAGAGAAACCAATTGCACCTCTTATCTTAAAATCTAATCCCAGCATTTTTGCATAAGCAATTCGAGTGGCAACCGCTTGAATGGTATCTTCCACCACTTCCACATTTTGATTATGCCCTGAACGCTTTACCCCTAAAAAAGCACATGCTTCCTTGGAAGAAAAGGCATGTTCGCCTTTTGGAGTCACACAGCAAAAGGAACCTATTCCAAGGATGGAATATCTTCTCAGATAACCTTTTTTGATTAAGTGTTCAAATGCATAATTCACCATCTCTTTTGGGATATCGGTAAAAGCAAAAATAAAATTCTCTGCGATTGCATCATACTTTCTGGCAAAAACAAAAATTTTCTTCTCAAGCTTCATATGCCCACTTTTTAAATCATTTTTAAAAATATTTGCACCAAATTTTTTGCCTTCACGCTCCCCTTTGTAAATCTTCAGCTCTCCATAATTGTATGTATCAGGAAGAATTGCCTGTGCATCCAACAGTTCTTGTACAATCTTTGGGAACTCTTCGTTCAGTTCCTCTGCCTGTTCCTCCTCTTCTTCTGTGTCCTGCGCCGATCCCGTTTCTTGTGAGCTCCCTTCCATCTGCTCGGTTTCTGCTTCCTTCGCATCCTGCAGGGTTCCTGGCTGTCCGAAAGATTCCTCTCCTGTGATCGCTTCTCCTTCGTATGCCTGTAAGAATCCTTCTGTCTGAGATTCCTCCAACAGATCTGCGTCATCATCTCCTTCGGCATGCAAAGCCACTCCTGGCTCAACCCCCTCCAACAGATCTGCGTCATCATCTTCTTCGGCATGCAAAGCCACTCCTGGCTCAACCCCCTCCAACTGACCTGTGATCTGTTCTTCTGATGCTTGTGAAGTTACTTTTGCCTGAGATTCCCCCAAGTGACCGGCAATCTGTCCTTCTGACTGTAAGGCTGCTTTTTCCTCAAGGGTCTCCAAAGAATCTGCGTTTTTTCCTCCACCATTTATCCGTGAAAGTTCTTTCAAAGGCTCCCCTTTTGTATCTTCTTCTGTTTTTATATAGATATTATTTTTACAAAATGCCTCTCCGATCAGTCCATCTCCAAAATTTACCCGTAAATTTACAATGGACTCCACAATAGAGGCTGAAGATGTAGAATCTTTTCCTATTACAAGTTGCACAAAATCATAATAGGGCCGTATTTTTGATAATGCTTCATCTGTATCATCTGCCTCTGGAAGCAGTTCCACTAATTTTATTTGCTCACTTACCAAAAGCTCTTGTATGTGTTCATCTTTTGCATGAAGTTTCAGGAATAACTGTGTCGTCTGAATAAAATCTTCCCGCCGGGCTTCTTCTTCTATTACACTTAAAACACTTTCAAAATCTTCAATTTTTTGAAATTCAAAGGGGTCATCACTCAACTGTTCATACTGTTCTTTACAATCATCCCTTGCCTCCTTGACATTCTTCAAAACATCAATCATATTTTGACTTATATCTACTGGGATAAACTGTTGATTCTTAATACAAGCGGAAATATGTGCAATGTCTTTTTCCATGCACAACATTCCGCTCTTTATCTCCTTCAGATTCCCTCTTATCGCTTCCAAAATTTCTTTTTTTTCCATGCACTTCCTCCTCATATGTATTTATCTTTGTCAGCAGAGCTGACCCGCACCCTGCAGCAAGAACGCTGATGGCGTTCTTGTACTTGGTGGTTGCAGTTTCTATACTTATTTCCGTTATTATATCTTATTTTCCCATAATCAGCAACGCCTTTTTGTGAATCTTATAGGAACAAAAGTGTGTTTCACGCACTCCCACGACCAATTATTTTCGACAACGCATCTTTTGTTCCGCGACGCGCACAGTCACGAAGTGACTCTTCCTCTTGTGCGCGTGCGCATATTATTTTTTATTCTAGTAGGAAAGAGCCTTTCATATGAAAGGCTCTTTCCTACTAGAATAAAAAACACTGAAACTGCCTTTTTCAGACATTTTCAGTGTTTTATCGGGTTGGGCTATTCAATTCATAGCTAACAGCTCGTAGGGGAATCGAACCCCTGTTTCCGCCGTGAGAGGGCGGCGTCTTGACCGCTTGACCAACGAGCCTTAACTCTATCTTGTTCTCTCGAACTCAACATGATCATTATACATGCCGGGCTCGAGAAAGTCAAGTACTTTTTTAAAAAATTAAGATAGTTTGCTTTGAGCTAATTTTGCCAATTCTGCAAAACCATCTGCATCATTTACGGCAAGCTCTGACAACATCTTACGGTTTACATCCACGCCTGCCAGCTTCAATCCATACATAAACTTGCTATAGGAAAGTCCATTCATTCTTGCCGCTGCATTGATACGTGCAATCCATAACTGTCTAAACTGTCTCTTTCTCTGCTTTCTTCCTTCATAAGAAGTTGCCAATGCTCTCATGACAGATTGCTTTGCGATACGATATTGTTTGGAACGCGCCCCTCTGTATCCTTTTGCTAATTTTAATATTCTGTTATGTTTCTTTTTTGCGTTTAATCCGCCTTTAATTCTTGCCATGGTCTCTATTCCTCCTTAATCCATTCTTACAGATATGGTAAAATCTTCTTCATATTCTTTACATTGGAAGCATCCGTAATTGTTGATTTTCTGAGATTTCTCTTTCTCTTGGCAGACTTCTTTGTCAGGATATGGCTCTTATAAGCTTTATTTCTTTTCAACTTTCCAGTACCAGTCTTTTTGAAACGTTTCGCTGCTGCTCTGCATGTTTTAATTTTTGGCATTTTAAATTCCTCCTTAAATTCCAGTTATTTCTTCTCTGTCAGCACAATGCTCATACTGCGTCCTTCCAATTTGGGTGCCTTCTCCACGGTAGCAATATCCGCCAGCTCCTCTGCAAAATCATCCAGAATATGTTTGCTGCTCTGCATGTGTGCCATTTCTCTGCCACGAAAACGTAAAGTGATCTTTACCTTATTGCCCTTTGAAATAAATTTCCTTGCTGCATTAATTTTGGTATTGAGATCGTTAGTCTCAATATTCGGTGACAAACGGATTTCCTTAATCTCAACAGTTTTCTGCTTTTTCTTTGCCTCTTTTTCTTTTCTAACAAGTTCATATCTGTATTTACCATAATTGATAATTTTACATACAGGCGGTTTTGCCGTTGGGGCAATCTTCACCAAATCAAGTTCCGCTTCCTGCGCAAGCTTCATAGCCTCCCTTGCCGGCATAATGCCAAGCTGTTCTCCGTCCTGACCAATCAGACGAACTTCTTTATCTTTGATTTGTTCATTAATCATTAACTCGCTAATTGTCGTGCACCTCCAAAAATTAATTTCAAAAAAGTGGATAGGCAGACTATCCACTTATACTTCAAATACAATTACAACAAAACCATGCTGCATTTTGAATATAAACCGTTAGTCACGCATTTGTGCTAAGGTGAGAGTGGATACCCTACTTTATTTTCCTCTTACAACTCAGTTAGTTTATCATGTTTTGCCAGATACGTCAAGCTTTTTTTATAATAATTCCGCGACATTGTCCTGCCGGATAAATGAAAATCCTTGACAAATTCTGGAGGGGAGGGGATAATGGAACCATACTATTTTTTTAAGGAGGAGAAATTTATGAAAATAGGAAAAAGAATACTTTGCTTTCTGCTGGCAGTTATCATGACCTGCAGTATAGGACTGGCAGGAAACAGCATGGAGGCAGAAGCAGCGACGAAAGTGTCAATAACAAAATATATCCGGTGCGGCGTGGGGATGAGACATAATATCTCAACGGATGTGTATATGCCCGGCAAGGATGATAATATTAAAAATATCAAAGTGTACAAAGGAAAGAAAACGACGAAAAATTTGGTTGTAAAGCAGACATCCAGATCGAAAAATACGGGAACCTATGATAATTATGGTTCCGTGGCTAGGCTTACGATGTATGCAAAGAAGAAAGGAACATATAAAATTAAGTTTGATGTGTATAAGAGCAAGACGACTAAGAGAAGCAGCCATACCATCACGGTACGTGCCAGAGGAAACACTGATTCTGCACTGGATTCAGTTACCATAGATGGTAAGAAAGTATATGATGTAAACAAAAATTCTGCTTTTACTTTTTTTTGTTACACCACGGCAACATCTGGAAAAGTGAAATTCACATTGGATGACGGATGCAAGATTAAAAATATTACTATGCGTACATATAAAAGGGACAGCAATCCCGTGAACAAAAAATTTAAGAATGGCAGTAAAGCGGCATTTGGAAAATATGGACAAGATTCTTCTAATTCTACCAGTTGGAATAAGTCGATGTGGGGACGTACCGAGTTTGAGATTGAGTATACGGATGAGAATAATAAAGGAGCTGTCGATAAAGCAGCTTTTTATATTCTTAGATATAAATAAAAGGGTCGACAGGTTTCTACATTTATAAAAGATAACAGGGGTTCTTTGCGTCTTGCTTCCATGGTGCTGGAATGCATTTCTTACCTTTTGTATGTGAAAATATTTACTATCAAATTCCTTGAATTGTATAGGAAACTTATAAAACGATTGCGTTTCGCAATTACCTAACAGGAAAAGATTGTGAAAGGAGAAAATTTATGAAAATAGGAAAGAGAATACTCTGTATGCTTCTGGCAGTTATCATGACCTGCAGTATGGGGCTGGCAGTGAACAGCATGGAGGCAGAGGCGGCAGCCAAAAAAGTATCAGTGGCAAAGTATGTTCGCTGTGGCGTAGGAGTGGAAAATTATACATCAACAAGTGTGTCTATGCCTGGCAAAGATGACAACATTAAAAACATCAAAGTGTATGAAGGAAAGAAAACAACGAAAAATTTGGTTGTAAAGCAGACATACAGAGGGGGAGGTGCTTATAGTTCCCTGGCTACGCTTACGATGTATGCAAAGAAAAAGGGAACTTACAAGATTAAATTTGACGTATATAAGAGTAAGACGTCCAAGAGAAGCAGCCATACCATCACGGTATGTGCCAAAAGAAATGGCGGTGGCGTGTTAAAAACTGTTACCATAGACAACAAGAAAATATATGATGCAGATAATCATGACCCAAACCCAAATACTATGGCAGGTGGATATTATACCACAGCAAAGTCAGGAAAAGTAAAATTCACATTGAATGAAGGATACAAGATTACAAAGATTGAGATTTACGCTTCAAAAAATAAAAAATTTAAGAATGGAAGTAAAGTGACATTTGAAAGAGCAAAGAACACTTCCGATTCTACTAGCTGGTCGAAACCAATGTTTGGAACGAATCGTTTTGTTATCCACTATACAGATAAAAAAAATGGCACTACAGGAATGACCGCTTTTTGGATTTTAAGAAAATAAATAGATACGGTTTTTATGAAAATAAAAAGGCGGGAAGTTAAAAACTTCCCGTCTTTTGTTAGGAAAGGAAGCGATTTATATGATGTAAAGCAAAATAATTCTAATGCTAGTTTTTGTTACACCACAGCAAAATTAGGAAAAGTAAAATTTACTTTGGAGGAAGGATGTAAGATTACCAGGATTACCATGTCTGCATATAAGAAAAACGGAACTTTTGAGACAACAAAATAATTATGCGCACGCGCACAAAGGGGAAAATATTGCTGCGCAATTGGGCGCGGCGTGGGAACAAAAGATGCGTTAGAAAAAATAATTGGGCGCGGGAGTGCCTGAAACGCACTTTTGTTCTTTTACCACTTTTTGAAACTCGGATCTATAAAGACATTGTAGGAAACTATGAAATTCCAAAAATTTCGTTTTTTCTTAGTGTCGCTTTACTCCCATTCTGAAAAGATTTTATCATATAGGAAATTCGGAGGAATTTCCTATATGATAAAAAATATTGGCAATTGCCAATAAGAATTTATCAACACACCTTTTGGCATCCAAATCCTATATAGAATTACAAGAAAGGAGTATATTAGTGAAAGAATACCCAACGAAACGCCTGATTGACCTCCATACCCATTCCACGGAATCTGACGGAACCCTTACCCCGGAGGAATTAATGTATCACGCAAAAGAAAGCGGATTGTCGGCAATTGCGCTGACAGACCACGATACCTTAAACGGTATCAAAAAAGCACGTCCCACAGCAGAAAAACTGGGACTTGAACTGGTTCCAGGCATAGAATTGTCCACCGATTACCAACAGCAGGAAGTCCACATGTTAGGCTTCTATATTGACGAGACAAATCCAACATTTGTTTCCAAACTAAAAGAGTTCATAGACGAAAGGGACCAGCGCAATGAGAAAATGGCTGTTCTGCTTCAAAACGAAGGATTCCATATTACTATGGAGGCACTCTACCAAGATTATCCAGACAGCGTGATCACCAGGGCTCACTTTTCCAGATACTTAGTAGAACATGGCTTTGTCAAAAATATGGAAACCGTCTTCTCCAAATATCTGGGGGACGGCTGTAAATGCTACGTCCCCCGAAAAAAAATTACTCCTTTTGAAGCTGTTTCCTTGATAAAAATGGGCGGCGGGCTTGCCTTTTTTGCCCATCCGGTGTTATGCCATATGAATCAAACCAGGCTGCGTTCTTTTCTCCAAAGTTTAAAAGATGCCGGACTAGACGGAATCGAAGCCCTGTATTCTATGAATACCCCAGGGGATGAAAGAAATATGCTGCAAATTGCCCAGGAATTTGACCTGCTTATCAGCGGCGGTTCCGACTTCCATGGTACAAACAAACCCCATATCCGTCTGGGGACTGGAAGGGGAAATCTCAAGATCTCCTATGATATCCTTGCTAAAATCAAACAATACAAAGAAAGCAGGAATCAAACGGATTCTATTCCAGGATAAATCTTTCAATCACCTCTGCAATCGCCCCATGCCCATGATCCCGCTCTGTCACATAGTCTGATTCCTGGCGGAGTTTGGGATGGGCATTTTTTACTGCAACGCCGATATGTGCGGCGCGAATCATAGGAATATCATTGCGTTCATCCCCCACTGCAACGGTATTTACGAGGGGAACATTCAGAAATTCGCTGATATATTTCACACCGCTTCCTTTGTCTGTGTCTTTGGGACAATATTCCAGCAGCTCATTTCTAGAAAAAAAGCTGTTGCACTTCTGATTTAAGCTTGGGTGTTGTTCCTGGAAATCCAACAACCTCTGCTGGCTGTCCACGTCAATCAGAATGACTTTATTGGGCTCAACCTCCAGCCTGCTGTATATGTCTGAAACCAGTTTGTACTCCATTTTTGCATTGGCAAGATAAAAGTCCAGTTCTCGTCCATGTTCTTCTGTCAAAATAACATTCTGCTGGTAGCTTTGTACATAAATCCCAGCTTTATGTGCCGCATCTATAATCTCTTTTGTCACATACAATGGAATGGTACGCTCCGCAAGGATACGTTCTGCAGCACAGTCATATATGACGGCACCATTAAAAGCTACCATATAACATCCTGGTTTGGTAAGCCCCAGTTCTTTTGCCACAATCCGACCCGTTGCGATAGGGCGCCCAGTCGTAATTACAAAATAATGTCCCTGTTCCAACAGTTTTGCAATGGCACCACGATCTTCACTGCAAATACTTTTTTCCTGATCCAGTAAGGTATCATCCAGATCCGTAAACAATATTTTATTTTCCATCTGCACCCTCCTACTCCACCGGCTCTGCCGGAATAAAAACCCGGTCCTGGTAAGCATTGACCTTCTTGGGTACGGCATTTTTTGCTTCTTCACAGAACTGTTCCTGAGAATTTACCAGTTTTTTTCCTCTTTTATCTATCTTCTCGTATTTTCCACTTGCTTGAAGGACATGCGCCTTAGTATTGTCCGCAAGCTGCGTTCCCAAAATATGGCGGACCTGGTCCATCAGCCGCTCATCCTCCACGGGAAACATAATTTCTACACGGCGGTCTAGATTTCTGGGCATCCAGTCCGCGCTTCCCATATAAATTTCCTCACGCCCATCGTTGTGGAACCAGAAAATCCGGCTGTGTTCCAGGAAATTCCCAACAATGGAATGTACGGTGATATTCTCACTGACACCAGGTATTCCTGTTTTCAGACAGCAAATCCCACGAACAACCAATTCAATCTTCACCCCTGCTGCAGATGCCTCATACAGTGCTGCAATCACATCCCGGTCACAAAGGGAATTCATCTTCGCTTTGATGAATGCTTCCTTCCCCTCTTGGGCATGTTTTACTTCCTGTTTAATAAGCTTTAAGAAACGTTTCCGTAACCAGATTGGTGCCACAATCAGTTTGTTCCAGGAAAGAGGCTCAGAGTAACCAGAAAGCATGTTAAATACGGCGGTAGCATCTTCACCGATTGCCTCGGAACAAGTAAACATCCCTAAATCTGTGTACAGTTTTGCTGTAGAGTCATTGTAATTTCCAGTTCCAAGATGTACATACCTGCGGATGCCGTCTTCCTCTTTGCGCACTACAAGGGCAATCTTACTGTGGGTTTTTAACCCCACCAATCCATAGATCACATGGCAGCCTGCTTTTTCCAGCTTTTTTGCCCAAACAATATTGTTCTCTTCATCAAACCTTGCCTTTAATTCAACCAGTACGGATACCTGCTTCCCATTCTCTGCTGCCTGGGCCAAGGATGCAATAATTGGGGAATTGCCGCTGACACGATACAGCGTCTGCTTAATGGCAAGCACATCTGGATCCACAGATGCCTGGCGAATAAAATCCACGACAGGGTCAAAGGTTTGATAGGGGTGGTGCAGTAAGATATCCCCTTTACGGATTGCCGCAAAAATATCTTCCCCTGGCGTAATTTGAGGAACCCGCTGAGGTTTATAAGAAGAATAACGCAGATCTTCTGCCCCATCAATCCCATACATTTTCATCAGAAATGTCAGATCCAATGGACCGCCAATCTTATAAATATCTTCCTGGGCAATGTGGAGATCTTCCTTTAAGATATGTAAGAGACGTTTATCGATTTTCTCCTCCACCTCAAGGCGGATCACCTCTCCCCACTGACGCTTTTTCAACTGTTTTTGGATTTCCTGGAGCAAATCTTCCGCCCCGTCTTCGTCAATGCTGAGATCTGCATTCCGCATAATGCGGTATGGATAAGCACAGAGCACATTGTAATTTAGGAACATTTGATGGATATTCCGCTCAATCACCTGTTCCAGCAAAAGAAATGTTCGAATCCCTTCCTTAGAAGAAGGAATCTGTACAATCCTCGGTAGCACGGCTGGCACTTGGACGGTTGCAAACTCCGTCTCTTTCTTCTTTTCATTTTTCTTGGTGAGAAGTGCCGCAATATTCAACGATTTATTTCGAATTAATGGGAATGGACGGGAGGCATCCACAGCCATCGGCGTGAGCACCGGGTAGACGTTCTCTTGAAAATAATGATCCACATATTCCGCCTGTTCTGGCGTCAGTTCCTCATGGGCGCTTACAATCTCAATTCCATGATTATAAAGCAAAGGCACCAAAGAACGATTATAGGTAGAATACTGCAGTTCCACCAAGGCACGGGTATCCTTATTGATTGCATCCAACTGTTCCTGTGCTGTCATTCCTGCAATATCTTTTTTCTTATACCCTGCATGGACCATATCCTTCAGCGATGCCACGCGAACCATAAAAAACTCATCCAAATTCGAAGATGTAATACTCACAAATTTTAATCGCTCCAATAAAGGAATTGATTTGTCCCTTGCCTCATTCAACACGCGATAATCAAATTTCAGCCAGCTCAATTCCCGATTTTCATAATATTCTGGTTTCAGAAAATCTTTTTCTTTTTCCATACCCTACCTCCTACTGAAACACTCTTTTTTCTTTAATCTTAGGCATCACACAGAACACTTCTTCAAAGGAATCCGCATATGCAGAAAAAAGACCTTTTTCCAGCACAATACTCTCCTCTGCTTCCACTGTGATCATCAGCTCCCTATCCCTTAACACGGCTTTCATGTTCTTAAATTTTTGTTTATGGCTCCTGTCCATGGCATTTGCAATTTTTAAAATTGCGGTAAGCTTGGAGACGATCATATAACTTTCCTGATCCATCTTATCATTGACACTTTTATAGGGCTGCATGGGCATTGCATTGTGTTTTACAATACTCGCCACAATCTCACGCTCCAGATGGGTCATTCCAATAATTTCAGATGCCATGACAATCTGATAAGAACACTCAGACTGATTCACCAGGCTGATATACCGTCCACAGTCATGAAGGATTGCCGCTGCCTGTAGCAACAGGCGCTCCCTCTTTCCCATGCCATGTACTTTCTTCATGGCATCAAAAATCACAAGACCCATGGAAAGCACTGCCTCTGTATGTTTCGAATAACTGTGATAGCGTTCTGCAAGATTTCTGGAAGCTGAAAGGATATCCTTCTCAAAATCATGCTCAAAACGAATCATATGATTCGCTTCCGCATAATCACAGACAATACCATCTGTAATATTCACGCCAGGCACCCAGATATACGGCGCGTTCATTTCCTCCGTAAGCCTTTTATAAAGTACAACAGAAGGCAAAATCAGAGGATCCTGCTCATTTGAAAGATTCAATTCTACGGAAATCTCTTCTGGTGACTTCCTATGCCACTTCTTTAAAAGTTTGAGAAAACGTTCTGTTTCTATGGTTCCGTCCTCCTCCTTTTTAGAAAAGCCCTTCACCATCTCACCGATATAATCCCCCATCACAACCACATACTGGATATCTTTTTCCTGCAGATAAATCCTCTTAAAAATTTCCAGTTCTTTATCAATCAGTTCCTGGATCTGCATCTCATAATGGGAAACCATGTTGCGGATTTTTGCCAGTTTCTCCCAGATCTGCATAATCCCAAGTTCAATATGCTGGGTCGTTATGGCTGTCCCTTTCCGGAATAGGGTAAGCTGCATACTTCCGCCCCCTACATCAACCACAACAGCGCCCTTTTGAATCATCTTTTCAAATTGTGCCGATGCCGCCAAGGACTTATAGCCCATAAACCTCTGTTCCGAATTACTGATTACGGAAACCTCTATCTTGGTGCGGAATCGAATCTGGTCTAAAATAAATAGTGCATTGCTTGCCACCCGCATTACGTTTCCTGCATATGCCTTATAGGCATCTACCTTATAACCTTCCATAATCGAATGGAATTCTTTGAGTATCTGGCAAAGTTCTTCCACCAATTCATATCCGATAAAGCCCTTGTTGTATGCATCTTTCCCCAGTTCTAAACGGCTGCGTATATAATCCACCGAGCGCATGTTCCGCTTTGGGCAAATCTCGAATATTTTGAGGCTCACTTCATAGGAGCCAATATAAATTGCCGCAAATGTTGTTATTTTCATAGCCTCTCCTTCCCAATTTACATTATTTAGAAAATTGCAAAACTGCCAAATTATCGCCATTTCATATACAGCTCATCCAACCATGCAGCAATATTTTCACCAAATTCTTTGAATTGTATATAAAATTTTTACAATGATTGGGTCCACAATTTCTGATTGCCTCATTGTCTTCCAAGCAGATAATTGATAAACTGCTGGGCACATCTCCCTGAGAGCCCCCCATGGCTTAATTCCCATTGATTTGCTTCCAGAAGAAGCGTTTCCTCCTCCATCTGTATCTGATATCTTTTTGCCAGGCTTTTTACGATATTTTGAAACTCCTTCTTGTCCGGCGCTCCAAAATAAATGGTAACGCCAAACCTTGCCACCAAAGACAGTTTCTCCTGTACGGTGTCCCTGGTATGAAGCTCCTCATCCCGTTCTTCCTTATCGCTGAATTTTTCCCGAACCAGGTGACGCCGGTTGGAAGTGGCATAAATCAGTACGTTGTCTGGCTTTTTTTCCAGACCTCCTTCAATCACTGCCTTCAGATATTTGTACTCTATCTCAAATTCTTCAAAAGACAGATCATCCATATATATGATAAATTTGTAATTTCGATTCTTAATCTGGGAAATTACAGAATTCAAATCCTGAAACTGGTGCTTGTACACCTCAATAATCCGCAGCCCCTGGTCATAATATTGATTTGCTATCGCCTTGATACTGGTGGACTTTCCAGTTCCGGCATCCCCAAAGAGCAGGCAGTTATTCGCCTGTTTCCCCTGCAAAAAAGCTTCCGTATTGTCAATCAATTTTTGCTTTGCCTGCTCATATCCAATCAAATCTGACAGATGCACATGGGTAATATTGGTAATAGGTACAATTTGTGCCTCCTGCTCTGTGTGTCTTATGCGGAATGCCTTGTGCAGCCCCAGCCTGCCCACACCAAATTCCTGGTAAAAGTTCGTAATTTCTGCCTGGAATCCTTCCACTGTTTCCACACAATCCAGACTGGCACTCAACTCACAAATCCGATCCCGTATTCTTTTGTTAAATATTTTCCCACATGGCTCCGAAGGCTGATAATCCTCCAAAAGACACAATTCTGGTATCTCAAGCCTTGGTATTAGCTGTTTAAAAT
Organism: uncultured Lachnospiraceae bacterium; assembly: GCA_951801955.1. Lineage (GTDB taxonomy): Bacteria > Bacillota > Clostridia > Lachnospirales > Lachnospiraceae > Petralouisia. Next base: position 21,607 of record CATOOV010000002.1, on the reverse strand, counting down.
CAAACTTAAAAAGTTCTTTCAATATGACAAAATCATGCCTTGCCAGTTCATTGATACTGCCAAATACGCTGCCCCGGATTTCGCAGGCAGTGCTATAGGCATTTTCATCGTTTACCATTAGATAAGTAAGATAATTCTGCCACAAATTCCCTTCGAACCCATGGCTCACTGCTATCTCAACAAGATTGTGAAATATTTTGTAACACAGAGTGCGAATCTTATCACGGTTTTCATAATTTTGTGCTGCACGCTCCATCAGCCAAACCATATCCTGAAAAATTTGTTCTTGTTCCAGCGTGCGGTAAATAATTAAACTTCCTGAAAATTTCATCTTTCCATCCCCACCTTAATAATTTCCAAGAACTTTCAAAAAAAGAGCCTCTTCCATTAAACCTTTCAGTGCATTCTGCATGGCGCCATCTTCTAAACTGCCTTCAAGATCTACAAAAAACCGATATTCAAAACTTTTATCCTTGATGGGCCTGGACTCAATCTTGACCATGTTCAGGTTGTTAAACATAAAATGAGAAAGTATCCGGTATAGGGAACCACTTTCATGGGACAATTCAAAACACAGACTCACCTTTTTTGAATCCTTCAGCCTTAATTTTTCCCCTCCCACAATGATAAAACGGGTACTGTTATCCTCACTGTAATTGATGCTGCTTTTTAAAATTTTAAGCCCATTACGCTCTGCCGCTTCCTTGCTGGCGATTGCCGCCTGTTCTTTTTTTTGTTCAGTCTTTACTTTCCTAGCGGCAACTGCCGTATTCTCCACCGGAACCTGCTTCCATTCCTTGTGTTCATTTAAAAAATCTATACTCTGTTTCAATGCCTGAATATGGGAATATACAATTTTAATATCAGAAAGCTGCGCCTCTTGCCGTCCCAAAAGCGCATGGTCAATTTTTATCGTCTGTTCTGCCACAATATAATTGTCATATTCCAACATCAAATCAAAATTTTCTCCTACAATTCCGGCAGAAGAATTCTCAATGGGCAATACTGCATAATCTGCTTCTCCTCGCTGTATTGCCTCCATAGCGTCCCTCCAGCTCGCCACATGGTAATTGTCCACTTTTTCCCCGAAATATGCTTTCATGGCAAGCTGGCTGTAAGCGCCTTCTGTCCCTTGATAGACGACACGTTGTGTATGAAAAGGAAGCCTGTCTACGGACACGAAGCCCTGATCCTGCACCAAACCATACAAATTCATTAACTGGTACTGGCGTTTTCGGCTCAATGCCATAATCTGATGAAAAAGCTCACTCACGCCAAAACAATTCTCCTCTGCCTGGACCTGCGCCTGGACCTTTGCCAGCTTTTCTTTTTCCCGTTCCTTGTCCAGCACCTGCTTTCCCACAGAAATTTTATATTCTGCCACTTCTGTCGTACACCGCATCCGTTCTTCGTACAGGGCAACGATCTGGCTGTCAATTTTATCAATTTCCTCCCGGATTTTATTCAGATCTTTCATAGGTCACATCCTTAAATTATTTTCTTTTATCATATACCAATCACGGCTTAAAGGCAAGTTTCCCAGCAAAAAATGACAAGAAAATCTCCCTTGCAAAATTTATCGCCCAAACTACCAAAACGCCTTTTGCACATATTAGTTTTCTCATAATAGGAAATTCCAAGGAATTTCCTATTATGAGAAAACTAGAGCGCATAGATTGATTTTCTATACGCTCTAACGCTGTGTTGCTTATTCTATTATGATTGTGGTTATGATTATTCAGACAAATATGAATTTGATTTTCTTACTTTTTAAGAATACCCAAAAATATATACAAAATGCCCATAAACGCTCCTTAGTGTTATCATTTTTATATTGGTTATTTCAAACGCTCCTTAATATTGTTTCTAATAATTTCTTACTAAACTATGCATTCAAATGCAATATCGCCTCTGACATATTCGTAATCATCCAGTTTAATCTCACGGAAACCATATTTTTCATAAATGTGTAATGCGGCTTTCAACTTGCTGTTTGACAAGATAAACAATCTATTTGCTCCATGTTGGATTGCCCAATCCATTGCAGCGTGAAATACGGCGCTTCCTGCTCCTTTATGCGAAAGATGTTTATTAGAACCAAGTTTGCATAATTCCCATGTTCCGTTTTTATCAAACGGTTTAGCCATGCATGTCGCCAAAACATTTCCTTCCTCAAGGGCAAAATAAATCATTGCCCCTTCTGCAAGACTTTCCTCAATATGGTTAAATGTGTCAATATCCTCTTCTTCCAGAGAACCAAAATTATCTTTAATCCAGTCGGTATTAAATTGAATAAAATCCTTTTTGTATTTCTGCTGATATTCAATCACTTCCATTTTATAAATAATCCTCCCTATGTGGTGTAAATACATCAATTACCTCTCCTGCTTCCAAAACCTTAAAAGAATGCGCTACATTTCCCGGAATGGCATAGCTGTCCCCGGTTTCAAGGATAAACTCCTTTCCTTCTATTGTCATAAGGTATTTTCCCGAAATGACATATCCGCATTGTTCCTGTGGATGGGTATGCTCTGTAGCATAATTTCCGGCAATGTAATTCATAATTGTTGAGATGGGGAGTTTTTCAAAAGCTGCCGATCGTATGGGATATTCCCAGTCCGCTTTGAGTCAGATGATTTTTTCTTTAGAAAATGAATTATCCATCAAGCTGGTAAATCGCTTCCGCACTGGAGCAAAACTTACTTTGGAAGGAGAAGAACTGTATCCGCAAATAGAAAAAATGATATACCAGTTTTATGCTGTACGAGAGAAGGCAAATGAGATTAAGGGATTGGAGACAGGGACCATCCGCATGGGGACCCTTGCCAGTATTTCTGCACACTGGCTTCCTAGTCTGTTAAAGGAATTTCAGGAACAATATCCCGGAGTAGATTTTGTTATCCATCAGGGGGATTACACTTCCATCTATGAATGGATTAAAACAGGTGCAGTGGATTTTGGATTTGTAAATCCAAAGGCGGTTAGCGGTTTGCAAACACTTGTATTAAAAGAGGGAGCTATGTTAGCAGTCCTGCCGGAAAATCATCCATTAACTGTAAATGATACGATTCCACTGCAATTATTGGCACTGGAACCCTTTATTCTTTTGGAGGAAGGACATTATTATGAGCCATTAGAGGTATTTAAGTCAATAGGGATATCCCCCAATATTAAATATACCATTCATGACGATTATGCGATTATGACTATGGTAGAAGCTGGACTGGGAGTAAGTATCCTTGCAGAATTAGTATTGCATCGAACCAACTATCGGATTAAATTACGTCCGACGGAACCATCAATAACTAGAACAATCGCTATTGGTTATAAAGATAAATCCAGTATGCCGATTGCCTGTAAAAGGTTTATTGGACTTTTGCAGGAACATTTGGATAAATTGCCATAAATTGTACTGGTAATGTCTTTAACTGGATGGTTCGTATTGTTTATCGCAAAAGCTTATGTTGAGGTTCCCTTTTTGATTTGTATTTCCCATATGACAAAAAAACAGACAGAGGGATGAAATATGTTTCTCATATTTCATCCCTCTGTCTGCTTTTCGTTTACATGGCTACAAATTTGTACTTGCCACCTGCACTCATGGGAGCCATCTCTCAATCATACCAAATTTGTTACCTAACGCTTATAGACTTATATACTATTCCCATCTGATATAATTTCGCTTCAGCACATGGGAACTCATACCATATTCATTTACTGCAACCAATGAAAGAATATTATTTCCCTCTGGTATCTCTATAGGCTGGGTATACAGGTTAGACTGATTCGTCGGCTCTGTGTCATCCCAGGTATAATAAACGCTGCATCCTTCTGGCACTGTAACAGAAATGGCCTGCGGGGAATAAAAGGTACCTCCAGAGGGAGTCACTTGGGGACTGTCAGGATGTGGGATTTCTACCTTGAAATCCCCCTCTGCCTCCTCACTGTAAACGCCGTATCGGCTTCGGGAAACTGCACGGATATGCACTTCTTCTCCCGGCTCTACCAAAATCGGATTTAAATATTTTGTACCAGTTTTAGGGTCAGAACCATCTGTCGTATAAAAAATACTGTCTGGTTTCCCCGCTGAAATCTCTATGGTCACAGATTCCTGATACGTTCCCTCTGCAACACTAAATTCCGGCATTTCTGGAAGATAGTCAGAAAACAGCTCCAAAATTTCTATATCATCCACATCCTCCGCCAGTCTTTGGATACTCTCGTAATCTTTTTTATCCCCATAAACCTGAATCAACTTTTTATAAGCTTCTGCACTATCAGGATGCGTCTTGCACACTTCCTCTAACAGCTCTGCCGCCTTGCCTTTTTCTCCGCGCAGCATATAAATATCAGCCAGCATAATTTTTGCTTCCAGGCTGTCCGCGTCCAATTCCAATGCGCGTTTTACAAAGTGTTCTGCTTCCCTGTAATTCATATCGGAATAATAGTTCTCTGCCTGCTCCATCTGGTAGTCATAAGAATTTTTCCTGGTATGGTTTACAGTAAGAATAATCGCTGTAACCAAAATAACCAGCAAAGCTATCGCCACAAAAGCGAATATCAGATGTTTTTTTATCCTTCGTGCTGCTTTTGTATTTTTTCCAGCATGGTCAGCGCTGGATTTTTGAGTACTTTTTTTGGTGTTTTGCTTTTGTAATGGTTTCTTTAAATTGGGATTTTTTTTCTTTTTTTCTTTCAGAACATCCCTGAGAAAATCGTCCTCCAGCAAATTGTAATCGGATACAATCTGTGCTTCTTTTCCACAGACAGAACAGTAAATACATCCAACCTTCAGCTCTGCCCCGCAATTTGCACATTTCATTCCTAATCCTCTTCTATACTCTGTACACAGTTATTCATCAGCATTGCAATCGTCATGGGACCGACCCCGCCTGGAACTGGAGTGATGGCAAAAGCCACAGGTTCCACCTCCTCAAACTTTACATCCCCGCAAAGTTTATGATTCTCATCCCGGTGGATTCCAACGTCAATGACCACTGCGCCTTCCTTTACATATTCTGCACCGATAAACCTAGGTTTTCCGATTGCCACAATAAGGATATCCGCCTCTTTGCAGATCTCTTTTAGATTTTGCGTTTTAGAATGGGCAATTGTCACAGTGGCATCCTCCCGAAGCATCAAAAGCGCCATGGGCTTTCCTACAATATTACTTCTTCCAATCACTACGCACCGTTTTCCTGAAATTTCAATGCCAGAACGTTTTAAAAGCTGGATAATTCCTGCCGGAGTACAGGACAAAAAGCCTGGTTCCCCGATCGTCATGGCACCCACACTCTGGGGATGGAATCCATCCACATCTTTTGAGGGACTGATTGCTTGGATGACTTTATCTTCACAGATATGCTTGGGCAGGGGAAGCTGAACTAAAATCCCTTTCACCTGCTTTGTTCCATTTAACTTAGCGATCAGCTCCAGCAGCTCTTCTTCTGAGATATCTTCTGGCAGCTCATATGCCAAGGATTCAATCCCAATATAAGCGCAGGCATTCTTTTTGTTTCTCACATATACACTGGAAGCAGGATCCTCCCCTACCTGGATAACGGCAAGAGCGCCCGACTTTCCCTCTGCTTTCAATGACTCCACTTTTTCCTTTAATTCATCCTTGATCTGCTGGGAGATCTTCTTTCCATCTATGATTTGTGCCATGACTCTACTTCCTTTCTTAACCAACTTTTAAAACAATCCTGTAATCACACCATTGTCATCTACATCGATCCCATAAGCTGCCGGCGACTTGCCAAGCCCTGGCATTGTCATGATTGCACCAGTAATCGCCACTACAAAACCTGCTCCTGCTGACACATACACTTCACGGACATGAACTGTGAATCCTGTAGGTCTTCCAAGTTTCGTCTGGTCATCCGACAGCGAGTATTGTGTTTTTGCCATACAGACTGGAAAATGTCCCATTCCAAGCTCTTCAATGCGCCGCAATTCCTTTAATGCAGCAGGGGAATAACTGACGCCATCTGCACCATAGATTTCCTTCGCTACCTTCTCTATTTTTTCCTGCAAAGGCAGATCATCCTTATAGATTGGGGCAAAATTGCTTTCTTTCTCCTCCAATGCCTTAAGCACCTTCTTTGCAAGGGCAATCCCTCCTTCTCCTCCTTTTTCCCATACCTGGGACAAAGCAAATTCACAGCCCCGCTCAGTACAAAACTGCTCAATGTAATCGGTCTCTGCCCTGGTATCTGTCAAAAAAGAATTCAGGGTGACAACTACTGGCACGCCATATTTCTGTAAATTCTCAATATGCTTCTCCAGATTTACAATGCCCTTTTTCAATGCGTCCAGATTTTCTGCTGACAGCTCTGACTTTGGAACGCCGCCATTATACTTTAATGCACGTACTGTCGCCACCAGCACCACGGCATCTGGCTTTAAACCAGCAATCCGGCACTTGATATCCATAAACTTCTCTGCACCCAAATCCGCCCCAAAACCTGCCTCTGTCACCACATAATCTGCAAGTTTTAAGGCTGTCTTTGTAGCACGGACACTGTTGCAGCCATGGGCAATATTTGCAAAAGGACCCCCATGGACAATGGCAGGAGTATGTTCTAAAGTTTGAATCAAATTGGGCTTCAATGCATCCTTCAATAATGCGGCCATGGCACCTGTGGCTTTCAGGTCATCTGCAGTCACTGGCTGTCCCTCAAAATTGTATGCTACAATCATCCTGCCCAGCCGCTTTTTCAAATCTGCCATATCATCCGCAAGACACAATACTGCCATAATCTCTGATGCAACCGTTATGACAAAATGGTCTTCCCGTACCATTCCATCCATTTTATTTCCAAGACCCACCACAATGTTCCGCAGCACCCGGTCATTCATATCCAGACAACGTTTCCAGACAACCTGCCTGGGATCAATTTTCAACTCATTGCCTTGCTGGATATGGTTATCCAACAGCGCGGCAAGCAAATTGTTTGCCGAAGTGATCGCATGGAAATCCCCAGTAAAATGAAGATTTAGCTCCTCCATGGGGACTACTTGTGCATAACCTCCTCCGGCGGCGCCGCCTTTGATTCCAAAACAAGGTCCTAAAGATGGTTCACGCAGTGCAAGTACTGCCTTTTTTCCCATTCTGCCAAATGCTTCCCCAAGCCCAACGCTTGTAGTGGTTTTCCCTTCTCCGGCAGGTGTGGGATTGATTGCCGTTACCAAAATCAATTTCCCATCTTTGTTGCCTTTTACCTTCTCCATCAATTCATCCGACAACTTTGCCTTATATTTTCCATATAATTCCAAATCATCCTCTTCAATTCCAAGCTGCGATGCCACTTCGCGAATGTGCACCATCTTAGCATCCTGTGCAATCTGAATGTCTGTTTTCATAGATCGTCCTCCTATGTGCTTTCACATTGATAATATTGATGATAACATAACCTACACATACTCGTCTATATATTCTTCGAACTCTGATAAGGACATCAAAATCTTTCTAGGTTTTGTCCCCTCTTCTGCTCCTACTACTCCTGCTTCCTCCAACTGGTCCATAATTCGTGCGGCACGGTTAAAACCGATTTTAAACATACGCTGCAGCATACCAATAGAACCTTTGTCTTTCTCTATTACAAATTTCCCAGCTTCCACAAAATAGGCATCCCGCTGGTCTCCTCCGCCAGCGCCCATATTGCCGGAAGAAATGGAAACCGTATTCATTTTTTCTTCAATATCCGTATTATAAACCACGGTACTCTGCTTTTTCAGAAAATCCACCACCGCTTCGACCTCTGAATCGGAAACAAAAGGTCCCTGCACACGCAGCGGTTTCTGATAGCCCTGGGGATAAAAAAGCATATCGCCGTTTCCCAACAATTTTTCCGCACCATTCATATCCAAAATTGTCCTGGAATCCACACCGGAAGATACAGAAAACGCAATCCTAGAGGGCATGTTTGCCTTAATCAGTCCTGTGATAACATCCACTGACGGACGCTGGGTTGCAATAATCAAATGAATGCCTGCAGCCCTTGCAAGCTGGGCAAGGCGGCAGATGGCATCCTCCACATCCCCCGGCGCGACCATCATCAAGTCCGCAAGCTCGTCCACCACAATGACAATCTGGGGAAGTTTTTGCGGCTTCGTCTCATCCTCAACATCCTCGATGGCTTCCACTTTCTGGTTGTAACCTTTCAGATCACGCACTTGATAGTCTGCAAATTTCTGATAACGGTCTGTCATCTCTGCCACCGCCCAATGCAAGGCTCCCGCTGCCTTTTTGGGATCTGTAACTACCGGAATAAATAAATGGGGGATTCCATTGTATACGCTCAATTCCACTACCTTTGGGTCAATCAGTATCAGTTTTACGTCATCTGGATTAGCCTTGTACAACAAACTCATAATAATCGTATTGATACAGACAGATTTGCCAGAACCAGTGGCGCCCGCAATCAGCAAATGGGGCATTTTTGCAATATCTGCCACAATTACCTGCCCGCCAATATCTTTTCCTGCTGTAAAACAGATATTTGATTTATGATTTTGGAACTCAGATGCTTCAATCATCTCGCGGAAACGCACCATTACATTTTCTTTGTTAGGCACTTCGATTCCAACTGCTGCTTTTCCTGGAATCGGCGCCTCAATACGGATATCTGCCGCCGCAAGATTTAATTTTATATCATCCGCAAGATTTACAATCTTACTGACTTTTACACCCATTTCCGGCTGCAGCTCATATCTGGTTACTGTGGGACCGCAGCTTACATCTGTAATTGTCACATTGACACCGAAATTTTTCAAAATCTGCTGCAAATACATCGCTGTCTCCTGCAAATGCTGCATGCTGTCCCCCTTTGCGGCATTTCCCTGCTTTAATAACGAAATTGGGGGAAATACATATTCTGCAGATATTGGCTTTCCCTCCGCAAAGGTTTCAGCCTCATCCAGTTGGATTTGTGTTTTTTCAGACACTGGATGACTTTGTACTTCTTCCTTTTGGAGAGTGACTGGAATCTCATGCATCTCCTCCTCTTGTATAGTGACTGGAATTTCCTGTATTTCTTCTTTTGGTAAGGGAGTTGGCGATTCTGGTTCTTCCTCAATCTGTATTGGAATGGAAACCTCTTGTTCTTCTTTGTGCTGTTCCCAAAACACAGGATTTTGTCCTTCTTTTCGCTGTTCAAAAAATAAAGATTCCTGTTCTTTCTCTTGCAAAGAAATTGTTTTTTGACTTTGGCTCGACTCCTGTTGTATGGATTCCGACATGGATTTCCCACTTTTTCTGGGCTTTCTATGTACTTTTTCCACTACCACAGGTTCAACGGAAAATGTCTGAGGTTTTGCTTCCTTCCTTTTGGATAAAGCATCCATTTCCTCCCCAATTTCTTCCGTTTTTGTCTGTTCTTTCTCCTCTGGCAACTTTAATTCACTGAGATTATCGGAAGCCTCCTGATTCACAGGATGAATCTTGGTATCCAATGCCACCCCTTCCACTTTCCTGTCCATACGCCTCTGTTCATATGCTTCCCTTCGACTCTTCCGCACGTTCCTCCGCCTGGCAGCATCCTCTCTTGCAGTATCATATACCTTGCGGCTGCCCTTTTTCACACCTCCAAAAAAAGAACGCTCTGTTAAAATCACCAGTGAAATAATCAGGATAACCACATCCACCACATACGTTCCAGCTTTTCCGATTGCCGGGCATAAAACACTGGCGAGCAGCCCACCCAGCGCGCCGCCGCCATTTTTATGCTCCACTGCATATTGAAAAGATTTTGTCAAAGAGTACCCTTTTTCTCCAGCTACCACCAGTTCCACAAACATACACAGGAATGACACAAACAAAATTCCTGCAACCAGTTTGACCATGGCGATACCATTATCTTTGTTGGATACATAAAAAGCAGCTCCTACAAAAAAAGCAATGGGAATTAAATATGCCATCATACCAAATAATCCAAAGCTCAAAGCGCTTACTTTTGCCCCGATAAATCCTCCAAATCCAAAATTACTGATAAACAAAAGAATGCTGATCCCCAAGATTGCCAAAAGAATCACTTCACTCCGAAACGATATCTCCGAACTGGTGGATGGGCTTTGTTTTCTTGCCTCATTTTTTCTGTTGCCAGAACTGTTTTTTGCGTTTTTTGTATGATCAGGCTTTGCTGCCATAACATTTCCTCCTAAACTATCCATAGATCCCATGATTCCATATTCCTAGTACAATCCCAAGGGCTCTGAAAAATTCCGCCTTTTACTGCCTATGGCGTATTATTTATAGTATCACATTTAGCAGAAAATGTCATTACAACTTTTTCCAGTTTTCAGATTTCGTTATTTTGCTTATTTTCATCAATCATTTGATGAAGTTTCTTCATGGCTTCGTCAATGCCGCCCACTTCATTGATAATTCCTTCTTCTACCGCTTGTCTGCCTACCAGAATGGTACCAAGATCCTTGGTAAGCATCCCAGTATTCATCATCATTTTTTCCAGGGTTGCCTGTTTTGCAAAGCAATGTTCTGCGACAAAACTTGTAATACGATCCTGCATTTGCTGGAAATAATCATAGGTTTGAGGCGCCCCGATTACCAGCCCGTTCAGCCGCACTGGATGAATGACCATGGTGCCTGTGGGTACGATATAGGAATAATCTGTGGATACGGCAAGGGGGACTCCAATCGAATGGCTCCCCCCCAATACCAAGGACACAGTAGGTTTGCTCAAAGACGCGATCATTTCTGCAATTGCAAGCCCTGATTCCACATCTCCGCCTACAGTATTGAGTAAAAGCATCACCCCATCTACACTGTCATCATCCTCAATGGAGGCAAGCTTCGGCAGCACATGTTCATATTTTGTCGTTTTCGCATTCGGCGACAGACTTTCGTGTCCTTCGATTTCCCCTATAATCGACAGAAGATGAATTTTGTGGCGTTCTTTCCCCTGCTCTAAAGTCATCTGCCCCATTTCCCGTATTTCATCATTTTCATTCTTATTTTTTTCCTGCTGTTTTAAATTTTCTTCCATGATTTGCACCAAGCCCCAAGGGAAAATGCCCGCATTTTCATTTGAGGCACAAACACAAAATTCAAGAACGCCATCCGCATTCTTACTTCGGGTGCGGGTCAGCCCTGCTGACAAATAACAAATCCGCATCTCTGCAATCCGAAAGATGTGTTTGTATCTTTTCCTTTCTCTTTGTTTTTTTCTTTCACACTTCCTCTATTCTTGTTTAGTATGAAAAATTTCTTAAAACTTTATGCAGTTATAGAATGGAAATATTAACCGACAAGGATTCCTTGGGAAAAATTCAGAAATGTTTGACAAAAATTCTCTCTGCTTCTTTGAAATGAACGATATTCTCTTTGGGACTATTGGCTTCTATGTTGGAAGAATTCAGAATTGCTAACGAAGTATTTATGGATTTCCTGGAGGAATTCTTCAAAAAATAGCAGAACCAGATTGTTCAAATGATAGAGAGAAAAAGATGGTCGGGGAAAAATTTGTATGGGTGGAAATGCCTTATTTCATCCAAGATACGCTCCTGTAAAAAGGCACAAGGATTCGGATATGTGCATATCAGCAAATACTACCGAATCCTGCGCCAACACTCACAGGGATGATCAATGATACACTAACATTCTCCCATCAGATATTTATATAAACCTTCATAGCGGAATTTCGATGCATTCCAAGAATAATCATTTGCCATGGCACGGTCTACCATCTGGTTCCACTGACGTTTTTTGTCAAAGAAAATATGTTTGGAATAGTTAATCACATTCAGCATTTCCTCGCCATTATAGTTGGTAAATGAGAATCCGTCTCCCACGTTATCATACTCATTGTAAGGCTGTACGGTATCTTTCAGTCCTCCGGTTTCGCGGACAATCGGGATCGTCCCATAACGGAAAGAAATCATCTGTGTCAATCCGCATGGCTCAAACCTGGAAGGCATCAAAAATGCGTCGGCAGCGCCATACAGTTTATGCGCCAAGTCATCAGAATAGCAGATATTTGCAGAAATCTTATCTGGATATTTCCATGCAAAATGACGGAACATGTTTTCATATTGGGGATCGCCAGTCCCAATTACTACCAACTGGGTATAATCATCAATAATACGCTCAATCACATAATTAATCAAATCCAATCCCTTCTGGTCTGTCAGTCTTGAAATCAATCCAATCATGTATTTCTTCTTGTCTACCGCAAGCCCAAGATCCTGCTGCAGCCTCTCTTTATTCATATATTTCTTCTTGCGGTAGCTGGAAGCGTCATAATTTACATATAATTTTTCATCTGTGGCAGGATTGTACACATCATAATCAATCCCATTGACAATGCCCTGCATATCCATATGTCTTGCAGCAAGTAAGCCATTCAAACCTTCCCCATAAAAGTTGGTCTGGATTTCCTGGGCATACGTATCACTTACTGTCGTAATATAATCTGCATATACCAAACCACCCTTTAACATATTAGCATCTTTCTTAAATTCCAGTTTGTCCGGCACAAAAAGAGACGCTGGAAGCCCTGTCAGCCCTTTTACCGTCTTAACATCCCAGATTCCCTGGAACTTCAGGTTATGGATGGTCATAATAGATTTCATCCCCCAGAAGAACATATCCCCCTGGAACTCTGTTCTCAAATAAACTGGAATAAAACCGGTCTCCCAGTCATGGCAGTGGATAATCTGCGGCTGGAAATTGACTAATGGCAGCATGGACAATACCGCTTTATCAAAGAAAATAAATTTCTCAATATCAAACCGAATATCCCCATAAGGCAGGAAGCAGTCAAAATACTCCTGATTGTCAATAAAGTAGTAAGTAATGCCATCCATTTTATATTGTAAGATACCAACATACTTGTTCTGGATATAATTCCCGCAATTCATATAAAAATGGGTGACATACTCAAACTGGTTTCTCAAATGCTCAGGAATACAACTGTAATTGGGAATCACTACCCGGATATCCCAATCTTTTTTATCAAACTCTTTCGGCAATGCCCCACATACATCAGCCAATCCGCCAGTTTTGATAAAAGGTACACATTCAGATGCTGCAAACAGAATTTTTCTCATTTTCTATCCTCCATATTGTAAATAATTTTATATATGTTCTAATGCCTGAGTCAGATCAGCTATAATATCCCCGGCATTCTCAAGCCCTACAGACAACCGGATTAAATCCGGCGCCACTCCTGCTTCCACAAGCTGCTCATCCGTCATCTGCCTGTGGGTATGGCTTGCCGGATGAAGGACGCAGGTCCTTGCGTCTGCCACATGGGTGACAATGGCGATCAATTCTAATTGATCCATGAAACTTACAGATACCTCCCTGCCTCCTTTTAAACCAAAAGAGATCACACCACAGGTACCATTTGGCATGTATTTCTCTGCCAAGGCATGATATCGATTATCTGGAAGCCCTGCATAATTCACCCAGGCAACTTTTTCATGGGAATTTAAAAATTCTGCAACCTTCTTTGCATTCTCACAATGGCGAGGCATCCGCAGATGCAGTGTCTCAAGTCCCACATTCAGTAAAAATGCATTTTGGGGGGACTGGATGGAACCAAGGTCACGCATAATCTGCGCCGTTGCCTTAGTAATATAAGCTCCCTTGCCGAATTTCTCTGTATAAACAATGCCATGGTAGGTGGGATCTGGCTTTGTCAGCCCTGGAAATTTGTCCCCATATTGTGTCCAGTCAAAATTGCCGCTGTCCACAATACAGCCGCCCACACACATCGCATGTCCATCCATATATTTTGTGGTAGAATGGGTCACAATATCCGCCCCCCACTCAAACGGACGGCAATTGATGGGCGTTGCAAAGGTATTGTCCACAATCAACGGAACTCCATGCTTATGGGCTGCTCTTGCAAATTTTTCAATATCCAAAACCACCAACGCCGGATTAGCAATGGTCTCTGCAAACAACACTTTGGTATTGGGACGAAAGACCGCCGCAATCTCCTCTTCCGAAGCATCCGGATCAATAAATGTACAGTCAATTCCCTGCTTTTTTAAGGTAGCTCCAAACAAATTAAAGGTTCCGCCGTAAACGGAAGAAGAGCATACCATATGGTCCCCCGTCTCACAGATATTAAACACCGCATAGTAGTTCGCCGCCTGTCCAGAAGAAGTAAGCATTGCTGCCACGCCGCCTTCTAATTCACAGATTTTCTGTGCTACTGCATCGTTGGTCGGGTTCTGCAGCCTAGTATAAAAATAACCGCTGTCTTCCAAATCGAAAAGCCTGCCCATCTGGTCACTGGTATCATATTTGAAGGTTGTACTCTGATAAATGGGCAGTACCCTAGGTTCCCCCTTCTTTGGATGCCAGCCAGACTGAATACACTTTGTCTCAATTTTGTATTCACTCATTTCGTATCCTCCTGATCGTATTATATTGCAGGAGTGTCATGGACATTCCTACTCTCTTTTATCTCATTCTAGCACAACTGCGGCTATAAGGCTAGTAAAAAATGATGCCTGTGAAAAAGCAGATGATACGATCTTCCCGTTTTGTAATGTGTGTAAGATAGTTTGCAGAATTGATTCTTTTGGATTTCAAGAATTGTGGTTATTTTTCAGATTCAGAAAAGAAACTTGTTATACGATGTATGACGTACGCATCCTGCCGAGAGGGCTTTTCTCTTATAGGATTCAGGTGTCAAAAGGTGGCTTTCAAAGTGTTAAAAATTATGTCACTTATGAAATATGTGTCAGGATTGCAAACGGTAGCATCTACCAAGATTTCAAAATTGTCGTAAGCTTCACCCGCAGCAAGAACGCCGAATGCGTTCTTGAATGCCTGCAAAATGGAATGCCTGTCGAAAAAAATACGGCAGGGCCAAATATGTTGTGATATAATTTTTTTGTTGTCCGACCGATACCTGGCAACGGGAGGAGGTGTTCAAAGGGATATGCTCATATCCCTTTTTGTTACTGTTGCTGGCGGTGTGATTTGCCACCTCATCGTTAAATGGCTTGACAGAAACGACAAGGACAGCAAATAGCCTAGTGGATGCTTTACCACTATAAAAGAAAAAAAAGAATCCCCGGACTGTGTTGCCTCACGGTTCGGGGATTTCATTCTTTGTTCAAATGGATTGCTCATATCCTTTTGCCTACTGGCATTATAGCATATGCAAATTTGAAATGCAATATTCCATGAAAAATCTTTTTGAATTGTTACTGCTTACTACTTCCGCAGAATTGTTTAAATGTTCTTGCTGACGACAGCCGTCTTCCTCTCTGCCGCATATTATAATCCATCCCCCTCATATGCCTTTTGACTGATTTTCTTTGACTTTTTCGTCTTCATATCGTAACGATAACATTTACTAGCTTCAGGATTCATGTAATACACATATCTAGAAGTAATTTTTCCTGTATTATGCAGATTTGCAGAAAGTTTCCTTACAAGGGTCTTTTTACTTTTACCAGTCAGGCTGCAACTTTTTATGCTGATAGACTTGTTATTGACTTTTTCCGCATAATATACTTTTCCTGACACAAAATTTAGCCCACTGAAAACTTTATTGCTGATTTTGATGGATTTTCTTGTTTTACAGTTATAAATATATGCGTTGCTATATTTCCCATCAAATTTGTTAATGTTGCGAATGAGTAAATAGTGCTTATATTGGTCACATAGCATAGCACTTTTTTGTATACATTTCACCTTGCCCGTTTTTATATTCAAACGATAAATACTATTGTTTGGCCAATCGGCGTCCCAAATATATAAATTTCCATTATAGTATGCTTGAATCCTATACGCATATTTCACTTTACCAATGTATTTACGGTTTTTTCCATCGATTTTTACAGAATAAATTTGCCCGTTATCATCATGGCTGTTATTGCTATAATAAGTATAATAAACCAAAGAACCGTTGGATAGTACTTCTTCATTGAATACACCCTTAGAAGATTTGGCAATTATTTTTCCCTTTCCTGTCTTGGATTTGGAAACATAGAGCGCACTACCATCGGACGCCCTCCAAAGATAATAACCCCCTACTTTCTCCCGTTTTTCATTGGCAAAAACAATTGTTTTAAATGCCGCGGCTTCGGCCTTTATCGGATGGGCAAAGCAGATACCTGCCAGAACACAAAACATCAAAATGCCTAATAAACCTAATTTCTTTTGTTTCTCCATAATTTTCTCCCTTCTTTATTACTTCATTAAGCTCTACTATACCCCATTCCCCATGTTTTGTCAATTTTGGGTAAACACAAACAGGCAGGCACAGGAACGCTCCCACAGGCTCATAGAGGGTATGAAACAGGCACAGGGCATAACGGAACGCCTAAAGGAAAAAATGCCTTAGAATGGACAGGACAGCTAGGTAACATAAGGGCTTGTGCGAGAGAGATTGTAAACGAGGAAATCATTTCTGCATAAGTACAAAAAGGCGGCAAAGAAATCTTGCCGCCTAAAAATTTTCCAAAAAGGTCTTGCTTGTTACGTTGCGTAATGATTTATAATACGTTTCAGGAGGTAAAGGACTATGGCAAAATACAGGGCAATTCCAGATGGATATATGACAGTTGGAGAAGTTGCGAAGAAAATGGGAACAACTGTCCGAACTTTGCAGTATTACGACAAAGAGGGATTACTCTCTCCATCAGCAGAAAGTGAGGGTGGGCGCAGGCTTTATACGAATAAAGATTTAGTTACACTTCATCAGATTTTGTCCTTGAAATCATTAGGATTTTCTTTGGATGATATAAAACGACGCTTAATTTCTTTAGAAACACCGACTGATGTGGCAACTGCCCTTACCCAACAGGCAGATAGCATACGAGAGAAAATAGAACAGCTAACAGATTCTTTGACAGCAATCGAACAGTTAAAAACAGAAGTGTTACAAATGCGGACAGTCAATTTTAAGAAATATGCAGATATTATTGTCAATCTGCAAATAAAAAATGACTCATACTATCTTATTAAGCGTTTCGATGACGATACGCTTGACCATATCCGTAATCAATTCGACAGAGAAAGTGGTTTGGATTTTATGGACAGATTTAATCGTTTGAGTGATGAAATCGTACAACTTCAAAAGGAAAATGTGCTCCCCGAAAGTGAAAAGTGTCAGCAGGTTGTAAAAGAATATTGGGGCTTGATTATGGAATTTACAGACGGCGATATGAGTATGCTGCCGAAATTGATGGAAATAGGCAATATTGATACTGCTACAAATGCTTGGGAAGAAAGACAAAAAATAGTAAACGATTATTTAGAGCCAGCTTTGCAAGTTTTCTTTTCAAAACTCGGAGTAAATCCATTTGAGGAGGTGGAATGATGAACCATGCAATACAAGTTAATGAGCTAAGGAAAAGCTATGGTAGCCATATTGTTCTTAAGGGACTTAATTTTCAAATCGAAAAAGGAGAAGTATTTTCTCTGCTTGGCGTAAATGGAGCAGGAAAAACGACATCTCTGGAATGTATCGAGGGTTTGAAGAAATACGACAGCGGTACAATTATCGTAAATGGGAAAATGGGTATTCAGCTGCAATCATCATCTTTGCCCGCTCACATCAAACCTATGGAGGCTATAAAGCTGTTTGCAAAATGGAATACAGCAAAGATTGACTATTCTATGCTTCATACTCTTGGTATCAAAGAAATTGAGAAAAAGCAGTATGTCCAACTATCCACGGGGCAAAAAAGGCGTCTACATCTTGCCCTTGCGCTTATCAGCAATCCAGATATTATTTTCCTCGATGAGCCGACTGCGGGACTTGATGTCGAGGGCAGGTTTTTGCTTCATGAGCAAATACGCAAGCTCAAATCACAAGGAAAAACAATTGTCTTGGCAAGCCATGATATGGCGGAGGTAGAAACCTTATGTGATCGTATTGCCATTTTAAATCACGGAAATATTGTTTTTTGCGGCACAGCTTCGGAACTTACAGACAAGGTTGGAAAAAAATATTTTATCCATATCAAAACGCTGCAAGGGGACAGTACTTTTGAAACGGACAATATTGAAGATACTTTGATTTCTCTGCTTGGCGAGTTGAAACAAAAGGGAATTCATGTGTTAGATATTAAAGTTGACCGTGGCACACTGGAACAGCATTTTATGGAAATGACGAGGAGGGAAGCAGAATGAGTGGGTTTTTATATGGCGTTGCGTTACAGTGGAAATTGGATATACGAAGCAAATCTTTGTTAGTCACCTGCTATATCATTCCGCTTATATTCTTTCTTCTTATGGGCGGTATTTTCACTTCTGTTATGCCCGATATGAGAAGTACGCTTAGCCAATCTATGATTGTGATGAGTGTTTCAATGGGGGCGTTTATTGGACTGCCGCCATCGTTGATTGAAACTTATGGAAGTGACATAAACAAAGTCTATAAAGCAAACGGAATCCCTATCTATCTAGGTCTTGTTACAATGTTTCTTTCCGCATTTATACATTTGATGATTGCCTGTGCTGTGATAGTGCTGCTGGCCCCCGTGCTATTTAAAGCGGATTTACCAGCACAGCTTCCGATTTTCTTTTTTGCACTTGCCATATATATTATTGCGTCATTAAGCATTGGAAGTATTTTAGGATTGATTATAAAAAATCAAGCGAAATTGACGATGACAGCGCAGTTAGTGTTTCTGCCTTCAATTATGCTTTCGGGGATTATGTTCCCCATTGATTTGTTACCCGATTTTCTTAAAATTACCGGGCGTATTTTCCCCGCTTCCTGTGGATACCGGTTGATGTTGGATAAGGGCTTTTGCCTTGAAAATCTGTGGTATCTAATCCTTGTCTTTTTTATGGCGGTAATTGTATGTGGAATACTTTTGAAGAAACAGAAATCGAAATAGTTGGGGGACAACCGTATGAATAAAAATGAATGGATACTTTGCCCCATTTGCGGCGGCAAAACCCGTGACAGAATCAGAGAAGATACGGTTTTAAAAAACTATCCTCTTTACTGTCCGAAATGCAAGCAGGAAGCCTTAATTGATGTAAAGAATTTACGAATAATTGTCATCACAGAGCCAGACGCACAGACGCAGAGCCGATGAACTTGTGAAATAAAATCCTCAATCTCCTTGCAGATTTCAGCGGCGGTTGGATAGTAAGGAACACACTTCTTGAAAGCGTCATGCACCTCATAGAGCCTATTTAACAGTTCCCAAAACTCGATTTTAGGCTTTGGCTGCGGGGCGTTTCCCTTGCATAACTGACGCATAAATTCTGCTGCGGACAGACCGCAAGCGGCGGCGCACTGCTTTAATTTTTCATGTTCTTCCTCATTCAATCGGACGGTAATCGGAACATTCCGCACGTCCTTTTCTGATTTTTCTCTGCTCATTTTCTCCAATCCTCCAGTCTTATTTTTCTTTCTTCGGGGTATTCAGGGGCGCTAGACGTCCAGTGGACGTCTGTCCAGCGCGGACCGCAGCGGAGCGGAGACGTCCCCTGGGTAAGTTATGCCCACTTGTTTTGTGTGGGCGGGATTGTGGCTGACACAATCCGATGCTTGCTATCTCTGTGGACGCATCGTCACAAGTTCCGTATCGCTCATTTCCGTGCAGGCACGGAAAATCACTCACTTCACTGCTCCTCCTTCTCCCAAAAAGTCTGACGACTTTTCGGGAACCCTATTTCCTGTGCAGCGGCATTCTTCCATACCTGTCTTACCCGCCGAAAATAAAATCCTATGTCCCTGCACCTCCGTTCTGGATTTTATTTCTCTTGACTTTTGGATAAATGAAAAAAGCCGTCACACGACACCACGAATGACAGGAGAGATTTCTCCTGCCCGGATTCGCAATGCTATGTAACGGCTTTGGGATTCAAAACCTTGCTGCCATACACCAGCCGAAAAAGGCAGCATATTTTCGGCGGCGGTCAGCCTTTTCCGTTGGCTGGCATTCCATTCTTCCATCTATGTGTTATTTCATTTTCAATCTTCCAATTCCCTCACGGGTATTTTAGAATACCATAGCGGCTGCACCCATGTCAATATTTCGGGCAATTTGAGTTTCCCCATTTTTTCTACCAACTGATTTTATCAAAAAAATAAAAAATGCAAAAACACATCCTAAATGTTATAATTAAATCACCACAAATAACCAAACAAAGGAGTGTTTTTGCATGATTAATTATAACAGATTGGGATATGAAATTAAAAGGGATTTTACAAATTTTTCCGTAAAAATTTCACAGAAGTTGAAATGCCCACAGCAGAAGTTTGTCTATCAGATGGTTTATGGCATACTTGCAGGAAACAAACTGCACCTGAGCGAAATCGCCCGCTCCCTGAAAGAAGACATCACGCTGAAAAAGACGATTGACCGATTGTCCCGAAACTTGAATTCCTTTGATGAAAAGCAGGCTGTGATGCAGGATTATCTTTCTCTTGTAAAACAGCATGCCAAAGAGGATTATGCTGTGATTGTCATTGACAACTCAGATATCGCAAAACCGGCAAGCAGAAAGCTTGAGGCACTCTCCGAAATACGTGATGGGAGCACCGGTGAGATCACACAGGGCTATTTGACAATTGAAGCTGCCGTGCTGTCTGAGTCTGGGAAGATGCCCCTCCCAGTCTATGAGAAAGTATTCTCGGCGGCAGAAGAAGGGTTTGTAAGTGAAACCTATGAAAATCTGTGCTGCCTTGGGTCCCTTTCTGAAAACTTCAGCCCGAAATGTGTCCGTACCCTCGACCGCGGATTTGATGCCAATGACTATTACCGCTATTTCTTAAAACGCGGGGAGCGTTTTGTCATCCGCGCCAAAAAGAACCGGAATGTCATCTGTAATGGGAAGACATGCAACATCATGGATGTGGCATTAAAATATAAAGGGGCTTACCGCATGGATTTTAAAGATAAAAGTGGCAGGAACGTTCAGTGCAAAATGAACTGCATACCTGTACGGCTCTGTGAATTCCCAGCCAAAGAACTGGTGCTGACAGTAGTGTATGGCTTTGGTGAGGAACCCATGCTCCTGCTATCCAATTTGAACATGCAGGAAAAGAAAAAGCTGTGCCACATCATCGCCAAAGTGTACCTGCTTAGGTGGCGGATTGAGGAATATTTCAAGTTCAAGAAACAGCAGTTTGAACTGGAAGATCTGCGGGTAATGTCCCTGCAGTCTATCCGCAGCCTGAATTTTTTTGCCACCCTTGCGGCAGGATATATCAGTCTTACATCATCCATCCACAGGGAAAGTATTTTTCTGGAAGAATTAAAGGAATGCTCCAAACGTATTTATGGGGTTCCAAGGTTCATTTTTTATGCATTAGGCTATGCAATAAATCGCGTTCTGGGCATGAGCCGGACAGGCATACAGGCCTTTCTTACGAAAAAAGTCAAATCACAGCAGATGAATCTGTTTGAACACTTTAAAATAGAGGATACCGGGGCATCTGCATTCTAAAAATGGGGAAACTCAAATTCGGGCAAACTTTTTAGTATTCCCTGCGAACAGAAATTTTATTCACCTATTTTGAAAATTGGGGCTGTCGCTTTAACGATTGAATAATCGTGAAGCGGCAGCTTTCTTTTTGCCTTTTTTATGGTCATATTTGATCTGTTCTGTCGGAAATGTTTGCTTAAATTAAAAAAGGGCGTACTTTAATAC
>CATOOV010000001.1 GCA_951801955.1 uncultured Lachnospiraceae bacterium | reverse complement strand
AAGTTTTTTCATTGTATAATAAGTTTGTCGTACAGGGTCACTATCCTTTGTAATGTTTTGGTCAAATTCATTATACAACAGAAAGCCTTGTGCGGCATTTTTTTATTAAAAAAGTTGTAAACTGGTGATTATACAATTATTATATGTTATTATTGGAGGAGGAGGGGTTGCAGCAATAGTAAAATGCATAACAGATGTTATTGAAAAATATTTGGAGTGTTCAAAGGGAAAAATAAAAATATGCAAAGGCAATTCAACGATAGAATTCGATTACAAATTATCTGATAAGGGAGAGTTAAACATCAATGAAGAACTTATCCGAAACATTATCATTTCTGAGAACGAGAATGAATAAACCAATATTAAATCAATGTACAGGTTATTTTAATTTTGGAAATTATATTATCAATTTAGATATTTCTGCTGATGAAAAAAATGTTCTTTATAATCTCTTAACTATAAAACATGAAAAAAATCATTGGCTACAATTTTTTGGTTCTACACTTGGGATGCTTTATGTGTTGATTTATGAATTTGAAAAAAACTTAATTTGTAATCTTCTGATAAGACATGAGAATAGATATCCACTTATTGATAACGTTAATTTAGAAGATAAGGAAGATAAGTATATTTGTGATTTATACAGCTTTGCTGAAAAGCTTTTATGTTGTTTAGAAGGGAATACTAAAGAAAAAAATTTAGAACAAATATATACAAATGATTTGGGAAATATGTTCAATATATTATTAGATTCAATTATTTCAGAAATGTTAGTGCATAATAATGTTTTTCAGGATGAAGAATTAATAGTATATTTTCAAGAATTATTAGAGAATATAGGTGGTTTTAAAGAGTCTTATGAAAAGAAATTTATTCTATCTCAAGATGGTATGATATATGGTGCGATTGATTTGCTTGAGGGTTCAGCAAGAATTCAAGACAAACTTACGTTACATGCTCGGTTTAAGGAATCAGAACGATATATTGATAAGTTATGTAATGATTCTATTTATGAAAATGCAGAAATACTTTTTGATAAAACAATAGCCCCTGTGTCGTTTGATGATTTTTATGAATTTAAAAAATTTTTTATACTATTATTAATTGATTATGCTATTAACTTTACATCTCCATTAGATATTACTAACAAAAAATTTTATGAAGATTATTTTATCTATCCATATAATAATATTCTAACCATCAATAGATATCTAAGGCTCGTATTGGCATTTAAAGAATTATTAAGAAATAAGGAGGTTGAAATTTATTATTTATATAATAAAAAAGGTCAGGTAAAATATTCTATAAAAAAATTAAATGAGATAATATGTAATCTTTATGAAAAACTTGAAAGAATAACAGAGTATGATAATCCGATAAAAATTGCTAAAAGAATTCTTGAAGATAAAGTTGTAAATGAAGCTAATGGAGAGTATTTAAATTTGTGTCTGATGAATTTTAAAAAAGTCTGTGAAATTAGAATACAATGTCCTTTATTTTTGATTTCTTCAGAACTAGTTAATTCTTATGATAGAAAATTATATTTAAAATATTTTGATTATCTTAATGTATTATATAAGGTAAATGGGAACTACACGAATGTGAATGAAGAAACTGAGATATATATAATTAACGGTGTAATTTACGATTTTTTGAACGATATGTTTTTTGGAGATAATATAAGTTTAAAAAAAATAGCTGAAAGAAATTCAGTAGATGTAGATAGTGTTTTATCCATATTATCTCATGTTTTTGATAAAAATAAAATTGATAAGATATTTAAAAATAAAGAATAACTATTTCGATGGAATAATATTTATATCAATACTGAATCTGAAAATCAACATTTTTTTGAAATCTCAACTGATGTCTCGGTAAATGACACCGTTTCCAATCCTGACACATTTTTCATGAGTGACACAATTTCTGACACTAAATTTTTGAAAATTTACGCTTTTTTATGAGCGAAGATGAAAGGACAGAATGCCGGAAATCCCCATAAATAGGCGCTTACGGCACTCTGCATAGACAAATGAAAGCCACACCATAATAAGTATCGGGTATAGTGCATTTGGAAGTTGTAGCAGCTTAAGCAGTATCGAATTGCCAAAAGGAGTAACGAGCATAGAAGAATCTACATTTGAAAGGTGTAGTAACCTAAATAGTATCAAATTACCAGAAGGAATAACGAGCATTAGGAAGTGGGCATTTTATAAATGTAGTAGCCTAAGCAGTATCGAATTGCCAGTAGGAGTGGTGAATATAGGGGAAAGTGTATTTTTAGATTGCGGCAATCTGACTTTGATTGTTACCAAGGGCAGTTATGCAGAATCCTATGCAAAAGAAAATGGATTAAAATATAGTTATTCTGCATTATGTGCCCATAATTATAAAGGTGAGATTACGATACCTCCAACTTGTACCGCAACAGGGGAGAAAATATATACTTGTACAGAATGCGGGGATTCTTATAAGGAGTCCATTCCAGCACAGGGACATACTTACCAATCTAAAATCACCAAAGCAACAACAAAGAAGAACGGGAAACGCAGTGAAATTTGTATAAAATGTAGGAATATCAAAAGTACAGCGACCATTTATGCTGCAAAAACCGTAAAACTTTCCCAAACATCTTATACTTATAATGGAAAGGTACAAAAACCTTCCATCTCTATCAAGGATAGTAAAGGGGAGGCACTGAAAAATAAAATAGATTACACTGTCTCCTATGCAAAGGGAAGAAAAAATGTAGGGATTTATACGGTGGAAATTAACTTCAAAGGGAATTATCAGGGAGCTGTGAAAAAGATTTTTACGATAGCTCCTAAATCCACCAGCATTACCAAATTAACACCAAAGAAAAAGGGATTTACTATTAAATGGAACAAGCAGGACAAACAAACCACAGGCTATGAGGTTGCTTATTCTACCAGTAAGAAATTTAAGGAAAATGCAACAAGAACGGTTATTGTGAATAAAAACAAAACTGTGTCAAAATCCATTGGAAAGCTAAAAGCGAAAAAGAATTATTATGTAAGGATCCGCACTTACAAGAATGTGAAAACCGGAGGAAAAACGAAAAAGATTTACTCTGGCTGGTCGAAAGTGAAACATGTTATCACAAAGAAGTAGTGTGGGAGGAATCGAAAAAAGAAATCTCATATAAGAAAACGATTGATTTTTGAAGAATGTATTGAATTGAAAAGTATGGCGCTTAGTCCGAATTTGAAAGTTATCTGTCAAAATATGTTTCTGAACTGTCAAAGTGAAGAAAATTACGTTTTGCGAAGGCATTGAAAGTATTAACAAGGGAGCTTATTAGCTTATGTGGTGGCGATTAAGTGTGATAGCGTGATAGAGCAAAGGAGAATTTTACCATTAGATAGTGAAAGCAAAAAATATGGAAGGAGAAAATAGAATGAAAACACAATTGTCAATTACAGTAAAAGGGGACTGACTAATGAAATATACGAGTTTTTGGACGATATTCCCTTCAAGAAAACCATACATAGGACTCTATATTGATAAAGCTCCAGGAGAGGGGGGCGAATTGATCAAATTAAAAATGAGTAAAGCTCCTTATGTCATCGAAATCGAACCGGGAGAACATCAATTCTATTTTGTGGATTCCAATGTGAAAAATAAAAAGATATTATCAGGAAGTATAAAGTTTGCAATGGGCATGGCATTTGGAGCTTTTACAGGAAGTTTAAACAACGCTGTGTTAGCAACGTCACGGGCAATGGATATATCAGCAAGTAAGAAAGAGATTCGGGATAATTATATGCACCTTACCATGCAGGAAGAGGATCTATTCAAAATTTCTGTGAAACCTGGAAAAAAAGGTATTGTTAAGATACAGGAGTTAAATTGATGGAGTGGCAAACAGAAGAAGAGCGATATAAAGAGTGTATAAGGCTTTTAAAAGAAATCGCTAAGAATCAACATACGCTTTTTTCTAAACGTTTTGACTGGAAGAGCAAAACCGTAAAAAATCAAAATGTAAAAAGGAGAATTTGGTCAAGAAAATCAATTTCAGAGAAGGAATATGAACAATGCCTGTTGTCTTTGGAAAATTTAAAAAATGCATTGAAAGTCCTGTGTGGATTAGGGGAAGACGCAAGTCAGTGGATGTGGTGGAATATGCCATGGAGCCAGGTAGAATCATACTTTATCTATGATCTTTTGCAGGAAGAGCAAGATGGAAATTGGCGCTATGACCGCCATTGGGAAGTGTTTGGAAGTGGTTCACAAAAAACATTGGTTCTCAAGGAAGAGGGGCATTATACAGATTTTTCTTCCCATACATATGAGTACGAAAGGAACGAGTCTGTTTTCAGCCAAGAAGAACAAGAGCGGTTGGTAAGTGACTTTAATACGGAGTTGGAAAAACACAGAAAAAGAGAAATCTGGAAAGATGATGGCAGACCAGTCAAAACAGATTGGAACAATATCTATGCATCCGCAACAGATTATTTTAATTCTTGGGAATATAAGTCGGACAAAGATTTTTTCAAAGACCTTTATCAACGAAGCCTTTATACAAAACATACAACAAATATAAAAACTGCAGTCAGTCAAAGTAAGCATTATGAATGTTTGTTTGAAGTAGGAACATTCCATGTAAGTAGAAACAAAGAATTGGATAAATTGGAGTGGCATCCTTATGAATTAAAAATATGTAAGGGAGATATTCCTGATGAACTGGAACATAAATACGATTTTTGCGATGCGGCAATAGCTTGTGCTGCCTTTGTTCATGAACAAGATTGGATTGAGCACATATCAGATAAATTATTCGAGGAGTTGTTTATGTATAAGACAAATAATGAAGCGGAGGCAATCAAATTCTCAAAAATAATTACATGTTTGGCAGGTAAATTGATATAATACTGCGGAATTTGGTCATTTTCAAAGATTGTTATAATGTTGCAGGTTATATAAAGGATTGCGTTTTGCGCAATCCTTTTAAAAATCTTTTATGTAAAATATTTACAAATTAAAACTATACTCAAGGACACCCCATCATGTCATTCGGCATGTCACAAGATATTAGATAATTGCTAAACTGCTAAATGATCAAAATTATTGGGTTTCGCAATTGCCTATCACAAGATATAAATATAAGGAGAAACACATAATGGTAAACTTAAAAACACTAAATGAAATGTCTATTAAGATGGCTATAGACTATATCTCAAATGATTTAAGTAAGTCTTATGAATTGATAAGGAAATTGTACAGCAATATTCAAAATGATAGCTTTCTGTTGGCAAAACGACAAATGGAAATGATGTTGTTTTATTTGAATGTATTAAAGCATTATAGGGTGGCAATGTGGATAGGGAAAGTGAATAATCACCTTTATTGCCTGACAACAGATGAAGGAGAGGTATATCGCACAAAGATAAATCAAAAATTAGTGCAAAGTTTTGATTTATCCAAAGGAGAGGTTTTGTATAAAGCTGCAAAAAGTTGTTATGAATTAAAACAATATGGCAAGGCAGCTAATTATTATAAAGAAAGTTCTTTGTTAGGAAATGCAAAGGCAGCATTTGAGTATGGTATAATGTTATCAAAAGGGATTGGATGCGTGCAGGATCAATTTATGGGTTCTTTTTGGTTATGGCAGTCATCTCAAATGGCAAATTCACAAGCTATGGTAAGTTTAGGAAATCATTACTATCAGGGAATAGGGGTTTGGCATAGCAAGGTACGTGGATTGTATTGGTTTGCTCTTGGGGCATTACATCATAACCCCAAAGCAATGTTTCATATAGGATTATCCTTGCAACGAGAGGAGGTTGTCGCAGGAAATGTTGTATATGGAAAGGTTTTTATGCATGTAGCAAAAGAGATTCCATATACCAATATGACTTCTTTTACATATAACAAGTTAAAAGAAATACTTGAGATAACAACGAAAAGGCTTATAGAAGATGAGGGGGCTGTATAACGAATGATTTGAGAAAAGTGAAATGAAGCATGCACTTTTATGCTAAAGATAGAAAAATATTTTTATGTATTGCATGAACTCTTTTTCATTATGATTTTCTTGTATTTTTCTGCAAATCATCTTATAATAGTAAAGATTAGGGCGTAATAGAAGAGCTGCGTTTTTCAAGGACATAGGAAAGGAAGTAGTTTATGAAATTTTTAATTCAGCGTGTGACCCATGCCTCTGTTGAGGTAAAAGGACAAATTATTGGAAAGATTCAAAAAGGGTTTTTGGTGTTTATCGGTGTCAGCCAGGAAGATACCAAAGAGATTGCAGATAAAATGATTCGTAAATTGATTGGGATGAGGATTTTTGAAGATGAAAATGGAAAGACGAATTTGTCCCTTGCAGACGTTTCTGGAGAATTGTTATTAATTTCCCAATTTACCTTATATGCAGATTGTAAAAAAGGAAATCGCCCATCTTTTATAAAAGCTGGAAGTCCTGATTTGGCAAATGAATTGTATGAATATATTATTTCACAATGCCAAAAACAAATTCCTGTTGTTCAGACAGGTTCATTTGGAGCCGTTATGAAAATAGAATTACTGAATGATGGACCATTTACGATTTTATTGGATTCCAAGGAGATTTGTTGAAAATGACAGAATTAGTTATGATAGTTAAAAACAAAAGAGCCTGTATGAAAATATCAGGTTATTTTATGGAGTGTTTATAGGAGAGCAGCAAGAAAAATGTGATTTAGCAGTTCGTGAAATGTTGATTTCACGAACTGCTAGTAAAAAATATAAAATTCAATGTATCTCGTACTTTTTTGCGCTTTCTGTTTGCATTTTGTGCAAAAATGTATCTCTCACTTTTGCAAGGAGCTTATGATATGAATTACGTAGAACAAATTAATTTAGAAAATAAAAGAAAACTGCAATCTTTATTAAAGGAATTGCCTAAATTCTGCAATTATTTTTTTCGTTATCTAGAAACCCGCAATACATCATCCAGAACCAGGTTGTCTTATGGATATGATATTCGTCTCTTTTTTGAATTTATCCAGGAAAATAATCCCGTATATGGAAAACTATCCATGCATGATATCCCCATTCAGGTATTGGATGAAATGACACCAATCGATATTGAGGAATATTTGTCTTACCTGTCTTATTATGAAAAAAGAGACGGTCAAGCCATTACCAACGGCGAAAAGGGAAAATCCAGGAAACTTTCTGCCATACGCACAATGTATAACTATTACTTTAAAAAGGAATTTATAAAGACAAATGCACCTTCTATGATTGAGACGCCAAGAAAGCATAAAGAAAATATTATCCGATTGGATAAGGATGAGGTTGCAGAATTGATTTCTGCCGTAGAGAATGGAAATTCCCTGACGCCAAGGCAGCTTGCGGCACACAAAAAGACAAAGTACAGGGACACTGCTATCCTCACACTTCTCTTGGGAACTGGAATACGTGTATCAGAATGTGTTGGTTTGGATATTTCTGATGTGAGTTTTAAAACTCATGGTATGCGTGTGGTACGAAAAGGAGGAAATGAATCTACGGTTTATTTTGGTGAGGAGGTTGCTGACGCACTGTTAGATTATCTGGAGTTGGAACGTCCTATATTAGAAAAAAAAGCCCTTCCAGGACAGGAAAAAGCTTTTTTTCTTTCTTTAAAATACAGCCGCCTTACGACCCGTTCTGTAGAAAAGCTTGTAAAGAAGTACACAGATGCAGCGAATATCACTAAGAACATTACACCTCATAAACTGCGCAGTACTTATGGAACTAACCTTTACAAAGAAACTGGTGATATCTATTTGGTTGCGGATGCCTTGGGACATAAAAGTGTAGAAACCACCCGTCAGCACTATGCAGCAATTGACGATGAGCGCAGGAAGTTAGCCGGAAAATATTCAGGGAGCATTTTTCATCATATAGGAAATTCAGAGGAATCTCCTATATGATGAAAAAAATATGCACACGCGCACAAAAGGAAAAATATTGTTACGCAATTGTGCGCGGCGCGGAACAAAAGATGCATTAGCAAAGGAATTTCGTCATGGGAGTCTGTGAAACGCACTTTTGTTCTGAAAATGTCAATCTGTTATAAATATTTTTCCAACGCCGCTGCTATTCCATCTTCGTTGTTGGACAAAGTGATTTTATCAGCTGCTAGTTTTAATTCGTCACATGCATTTTCCATTGCCACACCCAGCCCAGCAAACGTTATGGTGGACAGGTCGTTTTGTGCATCTCCAAAAGCCATTACTTCCTCTGGGGCAATATGTAAGTTTTGACAGACCCTTGCAAGGGAATTTCCTTTGCTGATTCCTTTCATATTGCATTCCAAATAAAAGGGTGCTGACATAATAAAGGAAAATTCTTCCTCATAAGGTTTTACAATATTGTCCATCTCTGTCAATAAAACATGGTTGGGCGCGGAAATTAATACTTTCACAGGAGAAAAATCCAATGCTTCTGATAAACAGGGCACTACTTTTACAAATAAATCATTGATACTGCTTTCATAGTCAACCTTGTATCCATGTACATCCTCTACATAGAGGCAGGAGCCATCATCAATCATAGGATTTACTGAAAATTGTTCCAAATGTTTTAAAACCGCAATTGCTCGTTCAAGGGGGATCAATTTTTCATAGAGCTGCTCTCCTGTCTGTGCATCCACAATTTTTCCTCCATTGTATGCAAGAAGTAGTCCATGATGCCTGTGAAGTTCCAACTCTTGACAGAATTTCTGCAAACCGGCAATGGGACGCCCAGAGGCAAGGACTAAAATAATCCCCTGTTCCTGTGCGTATTTTAAGGCATGTTTTGTACGAGGCGTAATCTCTTTTCGATCATTTGTAAGTGTTCCATCAATGTCCAGAACAATCATTTTGTATGACATAATCTTAATAATCCTTTTTTCTTATGTATTGAAATTATCGGTGATGATTCTTTTTTCGAATATTCAGAAAGTCTAATATCATTTCACAGCAGCCTTCAAGCCCTAGGTAACTGCTGTCTAGCGTCAAATGATAACTTCTTGAATCACCCCATTTTTTGCTGGAATAATAATTGTAATAGCTGGCACGTTTTTTATCCGTTTTATGAATCGTATCTGCTGCTTTATCCCTAGACATTTCAAAAGTTTTCATAATATGGTCAATACGGAATTCCATATCTGCATGGATAAAGATGTTCAGGCAGTTTGGATGTTCTGACAACGCATAATCGGCACATCTTCCAACAATAATGCAGGATTCTTTTTCTGCTAAATTCTTGATTGTCTCAAATTGCGCCAGGAAAACCTTGTGATTCAACGGCATATCTAAAAATGGAGCCGATGTATATCCACTGACAGAATAGGTATCCATAACTAGGGAATAGAGAAAACTATTGGTTGGTTTCTCATCATGATTTTCAAATATTTCCCGACAAAGACCACTCTGGGATGCCGCTATCGTCAATAATTCTTTGTCATAACATTTTACATTTAATTTTTCCGAAAGCATACGTCCTACATCCAGACCCCCGCTTCCAAATTCCCTTCCAATTGTAATTGCAAATTTTTCCATAAGAATTACCACCTTTCTGTCAAACGATCTCTGCAAATTACTTATGTACAGCAAATACTGCCACATTGATTTTATAATCGGCTTTTGGTACCGACACACATGCGATGCGCAAATATGTGCACGCGCACAAAAGGAAGATATTACTGCGCAATCGTGCGTGGCGCGGAACAAAAGATGCGTTAGCAAAAATAATTGGTCGCGGGAGTGCGTGAAACGCACTTTTATTCCCATCTGCAAATCCGTGTGTCTACCATTTGCTATATTACTATTATAATCTATTTCGTTTGAAAAGTATACACATTTCAAAGTTTCTTCTGTAATAGGGAAACAAAATATTCAGGCAACGGCGCTTCCACTTCCAGGTATTTATCTGTGGAAGGATGAAGAAAGCCAATCACAGCCGCATGCAGTGCCTGCCCCTGGAGTTTCCAGGGACTTTTTCCATTTCCATATACAACATCTCCCAGCAGCGGATGCCCAATACTTGCCATATGGACACGGATTTGATGGGTTCTTCCTGTTTCCAGTTCGAATTCCATAAACGTATGGCAGGAAAAGCGCTGCAATACCTTAAAATGCGTAACTGCAGGCTTTCCATTCCGCTCATTAATCGCCATTTTTTTTCTGTCAACGGGATGCCTGCCAATCGCCCCTTTGACAGTCCCTGTATCTTGCTGCACCATTCCTTTTACAATGCCAAGATATCGCCTGGTAACAGAATGGCTCTTGATCTGCTCTGCAATTTTCAAATGGGCATAGTCATTTTTACAGACAATTAAAGCGCCTGTGGTATCCATATCAATCCGATGAACGATTCCAGGGCGTATTATGCCGTTGATTCCAGAAAGGCTGTCTTTACAATGATACATGACTGCATTGACCAATGTCCCAGAATAATGTCCGGCACAGGGATGGACAACCATTCCTTTTGGTTTATTGACTATCAATATATCCTGATCTTCATAAAGAATATCCAGAGGAATATTTTCAGGCAAAATTTCGATTTCTTGTGACTTTGGCACCGTAATAGAAATGAAATCACCTGCTTCCACCTGGTAATTGGATTTCTGCGGAATATGGTTGACAAGTACCTGACCTGATTTAATCAGCTTTTGAAAAAACGTTCTGGAACTATCAGGATACAGGATTGATAATACTTTGTCCAGCCGTTTTTTGGCATATTCCGAAGATATTTCAAATTCCTGTGTTACATCCTCTAAAAGCGATCCCATCCTTACCTCCGTTTCCTGTGCTTTTTCTTTTGGGCAAAGGATAGCAATACCTCAAAATCCTCTTCTTTATAATAGAAAAATCCCAGTACGATCAACAATGCCATACCACAAGTCACATAGATATCTGCCATATTGAAAATCGGAAAATCAATCAATTCAAAGTAAAAGAAATCTACCACATAATCTTGTTTGATACGGTCAAACAGGTTTCCAAAAGCACCTGCTGTTAAAAGTATCAAAACAAATCTTGCCCAGCCATATTTTTTTTCCATGGGTGATTTCCAATAGACAACGACCATTAGAATTAACATCAAAATTGTACCTAGTACAAACCAAAACTTCATTCCCTGCATCAACCCAAAAGCTGCGCCGCGGTTTTCCAGGTAATGAAGCTGAAATATATTTCGGATTAAAATAACCGAATTACCATTTTTCAAATAGGTGGATGCCAGATATTTTGTAAATTGGTCGAATACCAGTAAAAATGTGACGCTGAATATTGCCAAAATACAGCTCTTTCTTTTCTTATCCATAAGCAGTTTCTTCCTCCAGAAATGTTATTAAGAATCCATGTAAAAACTCGTTCTCTGAGTTTTTGCATGGATTCAGGTCAGCGGACGCTGATATATTTGATTCCGGCAAGGATTTGATCGTCATTCAATTCTTTCGTAATATAGGATTCACCAAGTGTTTTCAACAAAATAAATTTTATTTTTCCGGATTCCATTTTCTTATCCAATTTTGTGGCGGCAAGAATCTCCTCTGGAGTGTGGGAAAATTCCTTCAGCCTAATGGGAAGCTCATAACTTTTAATAATTCTTTTCAGATTTTCAAATTCTTCTTCTGAAAGAGTTCCAGAACGCCAGGAAATATATGCCGCGCCCACCATTCCCAATGCCACACATTCTCCATGGTATAGTGTAAAACCAGATAATTTCTCAATCGCATGTCCGATGGTATGCCCAAAATTTAACAGTGCGCGTTCTCCCTGTTCTTTTGGGTCATGTTCTACAACCTCCCGCTTGATTTGGCAGCTTTGGTATATCATTTCCTCCATAGCATCTGGATTCTGCGCCATAATTTTGTCGTTGTTTTCTAGAATATACTGTGTGTAAGCGGAATTTTTGATAAATCCATGTTTGATTAACTCTGCTGTTCCCGCATAAAACTGTCTGGCAGGAAGAGATTTCAGCACAGAAACATTCATATATACTAGTCTGGGCATATAAAATGCGCCTACCATATTTTTATACTGCAGAAAATCCACGCCTGTTTTCCCACCGATACTGCTGTCAGTCTGTGCCAGCAAGGAAGTGGGAATTTGGACAAAATCAATCCCTCTCAGGTAAGTAGCGGCAGCAAATCCAGTGAGATCTCCGACTACCCCGCCTCCCAATGCAATCAGGAAATCTTTTCGGTCAAATTTGTGTGATATTAAATGCTCATACACCTTGCCAACAGTATCGGTATTCTTGCTGGATTCTCCTGCTTCAAATACAAAAGAAGTGCACAAGGAAAGCATCGGGGCAACCAAGGATGCGACTTCTTCCAAATAAAAATCTGCCACATTGGAATCTGTGACAATACATGCTTTCCTGCCTTCATAACCCAATTCTTTTATTTTTTCCTGCAACATATGGAAATCTTTGTGTATTTCGATCTTATAATGGGGTTTTCCTTCATAGTGTACCATAATTGTTTTTCCCATGATCTCATTCCTTTCAAATGTATTTCTCAAATTGTATTTTTAGCCTGCCTTTGCGAGTCTCACCCAGACAGTCCAAAAAGCAAAACCTGCCTATGGAACGTATCGAAATCAATTCTCCTGGTTTACATTCCGCCGTCGTCTGCAGAATCTGCCGGTTGTTCAGAAAAACTTTTCCTCCTTTAATCCATTGACACGCCTGGGAACGTGAAATCTTGCAGATACATGCAATGATACTGTCCAAACGATTGGAGGTAATAATACCTTCCATTAGCTCTTTTTTGGGTTCTATACACAAAGCTTCTGGCAAGACTATGTCAGATGTTACCATTGTGTGCCGGATACGGTTAAGCCCTTCCTTCAGATAATCGGCAATTTGTTCCTTACAGAATACATAGCTCTG
This sequence comes from uncultured Lachnospiraceae bacterium, assembly GCA_951801955.1. Lineage (GTDB taxonomy): Bacteria > Bacillota > Clostridia > Lachnospirales > Lachnospiraceae > Petralouisia. Next base: position 150,098 of record CATOOV010000001.1, on the reverse strand, counting down.
TAACTCATCAACCAGGATGTCTCCCAATTTGTATCGTTCAATGCCAAGATTCATCAAACTTCCCAAAATATCCCGATGTGTCAGTGTTTCCGCAAATTTATGATTGACCGGAGTAATTTTAAGGCAGGAAATTGGATATTTCCAAGTATAACAAAGAGCATCAGGTATAAATGCTATCATCTGACGCTCACTTAATTCATATCCACCAGAGAGTTCATAACTAGAATACAGCTCAGAAACCTCTTGTTTGAAAATATTCAATTCATTTAAATTCAAAAAATCGCTGAATACTACGATGTCCCTCTGCTGCGCCTGCCTGGACAAATCAATCAAACGTTTTACCAATAATGTATCGTCTTTCGTCATAGGAACCATCCCTTAAAACTCTGACCCGATCGGCGGTATATCAAACGCATCCATGATACTGGCGAAATCACCAGAAACATCTACACTTGGAGGTGTAATAATGAATATGTAATTGGAAATTTTCTGCAGATTGCCATTGATGGCAAAACAGGAACCAGAAATAAAATCAATTATACGCTGAGCAATATCCACATCCAGTCCTTCTACATTTAATACAACGGTTCTGTTCAACAACAATGTTTCTGTGATTTCTCGTGCGTCTTCGATGGAGATTGGCTTAAATACACATACTTCCATATTGCTTCCCTGCCTTTTTAAAGGACGCATCGGTGTGACTTTTGATGAAGTTTTTACCGTGCGCAGCTTTCTGTCATCATACTCATCATCATCTTTTGTGCGTCTTCTTCTTTTGGGCTTTTCATCGTCGTATTCATTTTCATAATCATATTCATCATCAATGTAATCGTCATCATCAATGTAATCGTCATCATCTGGATTTAATCGCATAGCTTCTAATAATTTATTCAGCATACTCATATTCTCTCCTTGCTTGACTTTTCATGTATATTTTTTCCATAATTTCTTTCACCAAAAATACCTGTTCCAACCCGTACCATGGTAGCGCCTTCTTCAATCGCCACCATATAATCTCCTGTCATTCCCATGGAGAGCACGGACATAGTTACATTATCAATGTTTTTCTTTGTTATGTCAACAGATAATTTTCGGATTTCCCGAAAATATTTCCGATTGTCTTCTGGATTCGTCACAAATGGAGCAATTGTCATAAGCCCTTTTACATGAATATAAGGGAGTTTAGAGATTTCTTCCACCAACTGAAATGTTTCCTGCCGGGGGATTCCAAACTTGCTCTCCTCATTGGCAATATTTACTTCCACCAGTATGTCTACGTCCACTTGTTTTTTCCCCGCCTGGCTGCTGATCTCCTGGGCAAGCCGCAAAGAATCTACGGAATGAATCAGGGATACCTTGTCTATAATATATTTTACTTTGTTTCTCTGGAGATGTCCAATCATATGCCAGCGTATATCTGCAGGAAGGGCTGGGTACTTGTCCATGATCTCCTGTACTTTGTTTTCGCCAAAATCCCGGCATCTGCTTTCATATGCTTCTTCCAACATGGAGACAGGTTTCGTCTTGCTGACAGCAATTAATGTGATATCCTCTGGATCTCGCCCGGTTTTCTCACATGTTCTTTTTATATTTTCCCGTACTTGATTTAAATTTTCCTTCACCATTGTATCGACCTCCTTGTCTACTGTATAATTTTATTTTCTTCTGTTGCCGAAGCATCCAGTACAATATGGTCATACAGGGAAATACCATAGTTTGTTCCTGTTTTGATAATCGTGTACTCCTTATTTTGAAATAAAATTTCCACTGTTCGGAATATGGTATATCCTTGATTGATATTATAAACTCCCTGCAGGGAAATCTTTTCGCCCAGGGTAAAATTTTTATTGGAATCTGTTAAGATCACATCTCCAACTCTCAAGGAATCCCCTGCAATATAATACTTATCACTTTCTTTTCCTCCTATTGTGATGGAAACGAATTCATCTATAATCTCTCCATCTTCATTTTTATAACGGCGCATGACGCCAGTAGAGTTACTGTCTTCTTGTTTGGTAAGAAATTTTTTCGGTACCAGGAAGAAACCCTTCTCTGTTAGAGCTGTATTGGGAATTTTTAACCCATCGATATCTGACATTATCAATTCCACTTCCAAATAGCGGTCTGTTGCAAAACGCAGCCCAGAATTCTGGAAATTTAAATGCAAGAAAAACGCGTTATCCTGTTCAATAATCTTGGAAACCCCCCAAGCGGTAGTATTATCTTTTTTAAATTTCACTTTGATATTCGATTCTTTTTCTAACTCTGATGCAAGGGATTTTTCTATTGGAATGACCAAATCCCAGATTTCACTTGTTATCAGCTTATATGCTGGTTCTCCTGCATTGATCTGCCCCCGCCCAATCAGGCTGTTCTTGGCATATGCTGATTCGTCAAAAATATCTTTCGTAAAATTTTCAACGTTTTTCTCTTCCAAACCGTCTGTATGATACACTACGATTCCAGGTTCCGTTGTCTGGCTGGTATATAAACCATTGTTGCCAGCGGATTCTTTCAAATCTGACAATGAGTTTTCATTCAGTGCCTCCATCAGCCTTGCTTCCATATCGTATCGAAAAGTATATACCTGATAAAAATTTTGATTGGAATAGTCAAGCACATAATTTTCCGCTGTTTTTTCCAAATTGCGGTAAGAATCTTTTTCAGAAAATAATTTACCGTCGTTTTTTGATTGTATTTCTTTAAAGAAATTACCTGTTTCATCAATCGAATACACATAATTGCCAACGCCTAGTTTTGTGGCATCTTTATTAAAATAATTAATATATCCAGAGCGTTCCGCATTAAATACCTTCTCTTCCCGAAAGATAACGCCCGTATAGGTACGGTTCTGTGTAATGGTTCCTTGAGAAACTTCATATGCTGCTACTTTTTCCATTGTAAAGTATAACATTGTACAACATATAAATAAAAATAATAATAAAAATAATAATACCTATATTCAGATAAGAAGTTTTATGAAATTTAACAACTTTTTGATTCTTTTTAGCCATATTGTTTATTTCTGTCCTGTTCCTATGGTTACTGAGTTCAAATGGTTTTTGTTACCTAAAATATTAAGTCCAAACTATTCTATCATTCATTTATCGTCTAAGCAAGTCAGAAAATTAACATTTTTAATCCCAAAAATTTCTAACATGATTTCCTATGGATGGGCAATACTAAATTCATGTAAAAGGAGGAATTGCATATGAGTACCAAAGGTCTAGATTACACGTTATTGGCACTTGTCATTATAGGTGCGATCAATTGGGGATTAGTTGGACTGTTCCGTTTTGATCTGGTATCCTTTTTATTTGGTGATATGAGCTGGCTTACACGGATTGTCTATGGAATCGTAGGGATTGGCGGTCTGTATTTGTGCAGTGTATTTGGCAGAATTCGTTCTATGAACGAAGCCTAAAATGCCTTTTTCACAAATAAGAAGGGGTTATCGATTTACTTCCGATAACCCCTTTGTCTACATATAGAAACTTTTAATGTTCCTGATACAAAGACCTTCCCTAAAAATGCACAATCTTTAAACAAATATGAATGGAATCCACATTACATGCGCATAAGTATTTCACCAGCCTATAAAGACATAATCACTTTACCTTTTGTGCACTCTGGCAAATCTTTATCATTTTTGGAAATGCTCAATACAAAATTGACATGGAATTTACCACTGATTTCTTCTAATTTTGTAATTGCACGTGTAATTTCTTCGTCATCTAATTTTGCGATTGTAAGGAAACTGTCTAAATACATTTCTTCCAAATCGTGATCCTGAGAAAGAATCCCACATAAAAATCCTAAAAATTCATCACAATTGGAAATCAAATAATCCGAAACATTGATCAAACGGACCTTATTGCTTAACTCATACATATGTTTTTGGCTTTTATCCAAATATACGATGCTGCCAGTAGCTGATTTTACTGATTCATTTACTTTTTCCAACAGATGCTTTGTCTTTCCTTTTCCTTTTTCGCCAGCTATAATTTGTACCATGACAATCTCCTCCTAGTCTCAACTGTTTTGTATAAAATAGATAATTTGCGTCAAATATTCTTGCCGTAATTTATCTAAATTTGCGGACAACAGTTCTTTTTGATATGGTAATTATAGTATATATTTACAAAAAGTTCAACTGCTATTTTGAAATTTCTTCTAATAGTTCCGTCATTTCCTGATATAAATGCTCCCGGCTGTCTGCCTTATATACGATAGAGATATATGGAACTTTTCCATCTTTTTTACTGTACAATACGAGGCAATAACCTGCGCTGCTGGTAGTTCCAGTTTTTCCGCCTACTACTTGGACTCCTTCTGGTATGGGCACTTCGCCATTTATGTATTTATTGGAATTTTTCCATTCCTTGCTGACCGTTGCGCCAGAAGAATTTACAAACGTCCCTGTATGATCTTTTGTATTGATAATTGTTTGAAATGTTTCATTCTCCAATGCGGCATGAAAAATCAAATACATATCATACACAGTGGTATAATGGTTTTCGTCGTGCAGTCCATGGGGATTGACAAAGTTGGAGTTTGTAGCGCCCAAAGCCAATGCTTCTTCATTCATCAGCTTTGCAAATTCTGTCGAACTCCCAGAAATCAGGTCCGCAATTGCATTTGCAGCATCATTGCCGCTGCATAGCATCAACCCATACAATAATTGTTCCAGGCTGACGGTATCACCTACGGACAAATCACAGGTTGTAGAACCAGCTTCTAACTGAAGATTTTCTTCTGTTACTGTCGTTGTTGCAGACAGATCTCCATGTTTTAATGCCACATACGCAGTCAAAATTTTGGTAGTGCTTGCAGGAAAAATCCGTTCATGGATATTTTTTCCAAATTCAAGGCTCTTTTCTTCTAAGTTAAAGAGTCCTGCAGCTTCTGAGAGAGATGCTGTTACACTTTCGCTTAACTGGTCCTCCGCGCCGGCAACACATAGGTCTTCCCCAAAAAAAGTGCTGCCTTCCTGATTTTTTTCGGAGGAATTTAGTCCATATGCCTTGGTACTTTCATATACGTCGTATGCATTTTCTATTGTTACTTCCTGTCCACATCCTGTTATGATACTAAAAGACAGGATCAGTACTGTCAGTACTAACGGTGTTTTTTTACTTATACATTTCACGCCACTCTAAATCTCCTCTGTCCAATGACTTGATCAGCAATTCTGCTGTGGCAAGATTTGTTGCCAATGGGATATTATACATATCACATAAATGTACCACATTATTTACATCTGGCTCATGTGATTTTGGTGTAACTGGATCTCTTAAAAAGATTACTAAATCAATTTGATTATGTTCTATTTGGGCACCAAGCTGCTGGGCACCCCCAAGATGTCCAGCAAGATATTTGTGAATTGACAGGTTTGTCACCTCTTCAATCAGCCGTCCAGTAGTTCCAGTTGCATACAATTCATTTTTACAGAATATGCCGCGGTAAGCGATACAAAAATTTTGCATTAGTTTCTTTTTGGAATCGTGAGCAATCAATCCAATGTTCATGTTAATATTCCCCCTTTCGGTATTTTAATGGCTGAAGCCCTACATTTAATACGAGTCCTATCCCTATGAACAGACTTACCAACGAGGTAAGCCCATAACTTACGAAAGGAAGCGGTAAACCAGTGTTTGGCATCATTCCAGTTACCACACAGATATTTACAAAAGTCTGGAATCCAATCCAGACAGCAACGCCGCCACAGATTAACCGCCCTGATAAGTCTTTTGCTTTTCGCCCTACAAGAATACATTCCAACACGATCAAAAGCAGTAACAGTAAAATAATGGCGGCTCCTACAAATCCAAGCTCCTCTCCTGCCACTGAAAATATAAAATCCGTCTGTGGTTCTGGAATAAAATTTCCATTTTTTACAGAAAAAACAGTATCATTATTTAATCCTTTTCCCCATAACTGTCCGGAACCAATTGCCATAATAGAATTCTGCTGCTGATAGGCGTCTTTTGCGTATTTGTCTGGCTGCAGCCACGCCATAATACGACGCCATTGGTAATCATCCAGAATCTTCTGCCCCGGCTGCAGAATCAAATAGATAAACAATGCACCTGAAGGAACCAGTACCGCTAGTACACTCCCTATTATTTTATAACTTAATCCACTTAAAAACAAGAGTGCAATAAAAATTACTGCAACTACAATACTGGTAGACAAATCTGGCTGTTTCTCTATCATGAACCATGGAACAAAAATCAATATTCCAGATAACATAATAAAAACAAACTGATTGATTTTTTCATAATACTTTCCAAAAAACCAGGAAAAAAATAAAATCAAAAGAACCTTGGAAAGCTCGGAGGGCTGAAAACGAAATCCAGCAATTTCAATCCATCGAACCGCTCCGCCGCCTTCATCTCCAAATACATGAAACGTAATCAAAGAAAGCAGCCCTAAATTAAATATATAAAGCAGCCAGTTAAATTTCAGGATAAAGGAATAATCTATCACAGAAACAATTACCATCATGAACAGTCCAAGCAGCAAACCTAAGACCTGCTTATTTTGTACGGCGCTTTGAGCACTTCCGATTACGCTAATTCCAATCATTGTCAGCAGAACCACAAAGAAAATTAAACGAAAATTGTAATTTTTAATCTGATATTGTTTCAACATAATAAAAATTTCCTTACCTTCAATCAATGATATTATTTAGAAATACTGGAATGCCTCATATCCTTAATGGGAATATTTGCATACAACGCTGGAACATTTCCATTATTACCTTCCGATTCTGTCTGGGTAATTTGGATATCCAAACCTTCTGCATCAATTTCCATATACTTAGAAATCACCTGGATAATGTCATTTTTAATCTTTTCCATAACTTCCGGGGAACAATTTGCACGGTCGGAAACCAATAACAGCTTTAGCCGGTCTCTGGCAATATCACCGGAGTTCTTTTTCTTAAATAAATCCAATAAGCCCATATCGGTTTCCTCCTAATTTTTTTTGAACAGATCTCTGAACTTATTCCATACACTGGACTTTACCTCCAGATCCAGAAACGGCACCTCTTCTCCTAAAATTCTATGGCAAATATTTGCAAATGCTTGTCCTGCAAGACAATCGCTTCCAACCAGGGGTTCGCCCTGGTTGGTGGAAATTACAATCTGTTCGTCATCTGGTACTGCTCCAATTAAATCAATGGCTAGAATATCTGTAACATCGTTAATATTCATCATGTCGCCCCGTTTTACCATATCCATACGAAGGCGGTTTACAATCAAGTCAACAGACTTCACTTCATTTGCTCCCAAAAGTCCAATAATACGGTCTGCATCGCGGATCGCAGACACTTCAGGAGTAGTGACCACCAGGGCACGGTCTGCTCCTGCAATTGCATTTTTAAATCCTTGTTCAATTCCAGCAGGACAATCAAGTAAAATATAGTCAAAACTATCTCTTAGTTCATCAATCAGCTTAATCATTTGTTCTGGTGAAACGGCTGATTTATCACGTGTCTGTGCAGAAGGCAGTAAGGAAAGGTTCGGGTAGCGTTTGTCTTTGATCAATGCTTGTTTCATCCGGCAGTTGCCCTCCACCACATCCACAAGATTGTATACAATTCGATTTTCTAAGCCCATGACTACATCCAGATTGCGCAGCCCAATATCAGTATCAATCAATACCACTTTCTTATCCAACTGTGCCAGACCAGTACCTACATTTGCAGTAGTGGTGGTTTTTCCCACACCGCCTTTTCCTGATGTTATAACGATTACTTCACTCATCCTACCATATCCTCCTGAAATTTATATATTGTTCAATAATCCCTTTGTAATGGGTTCAATATAAATGTTTCCATCCTTTACAATTGCGACTTGTGGTTCTTTATTGACAACTTGTTTTTTCCATCTTTTTTTGGTGTTTACCACTTTATCTGCACTTCTTCCGATCACGTCTCCAATTTTTATTTGGATTGGCTCCATCTCAAGTGCTGCCACAAAAGCCTGTTCATTGCCATTTGCCCCCGCATAGGCATTTCCTTTTAATGCACCCAGTACTACAATATTTCCCTTTGAAATTACTTTAGCCCCAGGATTGATATCTCCCAAAATGATAATACTGCTTTCACAATCCAATACCTGGCCGGAACGAAGGGTACCTTTATAAAATTCGCCGGTTTTTCCTGACTGTTCTTCCTCAAAACGTTCCATTTTTTGACGTATCAATTCTTCTTTCAACGTATCATTATCCAAGATACAGATAATATTTATGGTTGTATTTTCTGTAATGGTTTCAATAATACGAAATTCTTCCTCTTGTGTCAGACTTCTTCCTTCAAAAGAAATTGCCATTTTCGCATTCTTAAAAAATGCTTCTGATTCCTTAAATTTATCCAAGATACATTTCAATAACTCTTCAAAGTCCATGCTGTCATCCAGAATCAGATTGATTCCGTACTTATTGCTCTTTAAAACCACTGGCTTTGACACATTCATCCCTCCAAACTTTAGTCCGTAAATCCGTTGGTGCTGCTTGTAATTTCTTCTGCTTGTCCATCCAACAGGGTTTTCTCATCTGCAAGATTAAAATAATATTTTAAAATATTGCTGGATACTTCCGTTGCATTTGCAGAAGTATAACCGTGGGCAATACGTGTTGTAATGGCAATTTCTGGATTCTCATAAGGAGCATATCCGATAAACAAAGCATGGTTCGCCCGTGTTTTTATCTGTTGTGCCGTACCTGTTTTTCCTGCGACGGCAACTGGAAAATCTTTGAAGGAATCATTATGTTCCACCACCATCCGCATGCCGCTTTGGATTGCCTCCCAGGAAGGCTGTGCTACTTCTGTAATTTTACGGATAATTTCCGGTTTAAATTCTTTGATTACTTCACCGTCGGAATTCGTCTCCTTATCCAAAAGAGTCAGTTTATAGACATCGCCGCTGCTTGCCACTGCCGTGAGGTATCTGGCAATCTGTGTGGTAGTGTAGTTATGGTTTCCTTGTCCAATTGCAGAAGTAATCGGGTACTCATCAGAAATATGAGGTTCATTTTCTGGTATCTCAATTCCTGTTTTTTCGTCTAATCCAAACAATGCTGCATATTTATTCAATGCAGTGATACCTTTATTTTCATTGTAGATTCCGCCTTCCGAACTTAGACGATAGCCCATCTCATAGAAGAAATAGTTACAGGAATGGCGAATTGCTTCTGAAATATTGATCCGCCCATGGGTACTGCCTGGGTAAATCCAACATTTTGGCGGAGGTGTGATATTGCTGTACTCTCCTTCTGTCTTTATCTTCTCTTCTACATTTACAACTCCTTCTGTCAATGCCGCTGCCGCCGTAATGGGTTTAAACGTGGAACCTGGCGCTGTCTGTTGCTGGGTGGCATTATTGTATTGAGGAACTGACAAATCTTGCTGAAGACGGTTAAAATACTCTGAATCAACTGTATTGGCAAGCCGGTTGGTATCATAACCAGGATAGGTAACACATGCAAGTAATTCTCCCGACCTTACATCAACCATCACGCAACTTGCAGTACAAGGGTCAAGGGCAAGCTGTGCTGGGGTAATTTTCAAATTCTTAATCTTATCCCTTAAAAAATCAAAAGAATTCAGGCTTCCATTGATAAGTGCCGTCCGATCTCCATCTTCTTCTTTTAGGATTCCCTGCTCGAACAGAATCTGACAGATCAAAGATCCGCTCACCAAATTATTATTAATCATGTATTTGTATATTTTTTTATTAAATTCTTTATCCATCTGCAGTTCAGATAAGATATAAGAAACTAAGGCATCATAAATTTCTGTAGAGTCTGAATATTTTGAACTTGTGTCAAAACCAGTAATATCAATCCAGTCTTTGGCAATGGCACGGCGCAGATAATCTGCAAGGCTTGCTGTATCATTTTTCCAGGAAAGATATACTTCATCCTCTGTATCTACCCTGTCAGAAAGAAAAATTTTCTTTTCTCCAAGCATTGAAAGGATGTAACTCATATACACTTGCTGTTCTTTTTCCAGATCTCCATAGGCAACTGGTGTTTGGGAAAAAAACTGTTGGCGCAGTTCTTCCATAACCGCATTCTGTTTGTTTTGAAATGCATGGTACACTTCTTGTTCCGCCGGCTGCGCGTCTTCCTTTTCAAAATGCCCAATATCTATTACATTGTTATTGAGCAGTGCAAAATACACATCATCAATGGGAATTTTAATATCGGAAGCTGTACCTGAACTTGTATCATATTCTTTAATATTTTCAATGTTTGCATATATAATGCCGGCAAGCTCCTGTTCCAACATTCGATATACCGCTTCTTGTAATTTGGCATCAATAGAGAGGTAGATATCATTTCCTGAGGACGCATCAACTTTTTCAATCATTTCCATAATACGCCCCATATTGTCCGTATAAAATTTTTCGGTTCCTTTGCTGCCTTGCAGCTCCTGGTCCATTACCTGTTCAATACCAGATTTCCCAACTACATCATTAAGGGTATATTTTTTACTTTTGGAAGAAAGGGTATCGTATTCTTCCTGGGAAATTTTCCCGGTATACCCAATAATATGGGAAAAGTATTCACTGTCCACATATTTACGCACACTGTCTTCTGTGATATCCACACCCTGAAGAATATCAGAATTTTCTTTAATAACAGCAACCGTTTCTTCACTTACATTCTGTGCAATGGTAGTCAATACATATTTTTGAAAGTTATTTTGGGAAATTGCATATCGCAGAACCATAATTTTATATGCATCATCTTCCGTGTAAAAAATTTGTTCCTGTGGAAGCTTTTCCTTATATTCTTTTCCATCAACATATATGGAAAATTTATTTTGAAGATATTCCAGCACCTGCTCAGGGCTTGCCTTTTCCTCATGATAGCCCAGCTTTTTATTATATTTCAGGTCATCTACCTTGGTATAACCATAAATATCCGCAAGAAAACGTTTCAGTGCTTTGCCAGATACAGTAAAATCATAGCCTCCCTGCTCATTCTTTTGAATATCAAAGGTGTTTGTAATTACGTCCCCTTTTCCTTCAACTATATGGATAATTGTATTTAACTCTTCATTTAACAGACGATTTTTCTGGGCTGTGCTGTCATATACACCATTATCCTCGATTGTAACAGAATAAGACAGCTCATTGAAGGCCAACAATTTACCATTTCGATCAAAAATGCTGCCGCGGGTGCCGGAGGTAACACGTTCTTTCTGAATCCAAAGTGTATAATTATCCAGATATTCTTTTCCGTTGATAATCTGCAGTACAAAGATACGATTGATCAGCATACTAAATAAAAGAATCATTACTACACTGAGTGCAAATAATCTGGACTTTAATATTTTTTTTCCGTACTCTTTTATAACTTCAAACAAACTTACTTGCTCTCCTTTTTTCAATGATTTCTAGTTTTTGATTAATTTTCAATATTACAAAATAAAGAATGATCGTCACCAAAATCGTATATACAAGCTCTGGCAGCATAATATGGACAATGTAATAACTGAATCGGAATCTGCTCCGCAGAAAAAACAGGAATATATATACAAGTATATTATAAGAAAAATCACTTGCTGCAATTAAAATCAATGGGAGCTTTATGTCATCTGGGAAAAACATTTTGCGAAAAAAACCATTGATATATCCAATGTAGGCATATACCAGGGCATAAAAACCAATTACATTTCCAAAAAACACATCCAGTAAAAGGCCACAGAAAAAACCAATCCACATCCCTTCTTTCCTTCCACGCATAAACCCAAACGCCGAAGTAACTACAATCAGCAGGTTTGGGGTAATAGACGCAAAAGACAGAGCTTGAAACAATGTGCTCTGAAGCAGAAAACATATGGCAATAATTACAAATACAGTAATCTTTCGTCTCATTCGGCATGCCCCTTTATTTTTTTTGAATACTTTTTTTATCCAATATCACCAAAACTTCCTGCAGGTGCTGAAAATCCACTGCAGGAGTTACAGTTCCAGAATAAGTCAAATTGTTGGGATCCCGATCAATGGTGCTGACATATCCGATCAGGATTCCCTCTAAATATTTATCACTGATGTGGGAAGTTACAATCTGTTCTCCTGTCTTAACGGCTTTATCATCACACTTCAGATCCGTAAATCCAATGACCTGTTTTTCATTCATAGATACCAGGTTTCCATTGACGATACAACGGTCTGCCGTAGACAATGCCATACCGCTGACATTGCTGGCATCATCAATAATAGAACGAACCTTGGCATAATTCGGACCAGTGTCAATGACAATGCCTACCAAGCCGCTGCCTGCAATCACATTCATGTCCTTTTCAATGCCATCGTTTGCCCCTTTGTCAATCAAAAATGTATTAAACCAGTTACCGCCGTCATTTCCGATTACTCTTGCTGCCACTTTCCCATAGCTTGGATATTTCTGATCCAGTTCCATCAATTCCCTGAGATTCTCCAACTCATACTGTTCCAGTTTAATGGTGCTCAGTTCCTGGGTCAATTCATCCACTTTTGCCTGAAGCTCTTTATTTTCCTGCATAACATCCCGCAGGGATTTCAAATCATTTGTTTTGTTTACAAACCAAGTACCAATCTGGTTAATGCCTTTCTGCATAGGAACAAATACATATCCGGCAATGGTATTCAATGGTCCGCCGGATAGATTCAAAGTAAAACTGACAAACATGACGATAATGCAAAATCCTGTCAGAAGCATAAGAGTGTATTTGGTTGGAATAGAGTGTTTTGATTTCCGTTTCATAGATAGTACAACCTTTATTTATAAATTCTAGTTTTCATACTGAATGCAAGTTTTCGGAATTTTTCATCCGATACGATCTTATTCAGACCGCGCACTGCACTTTCCTCTGGAAGTTCACATGTATTTACTTTGATATTTGTAATTTTGGCAAATAATTCATCCAACTTTCGTATCTTTGAAGATCCTCCTGTAATATAGATGCCAGAATGGATAATATCCCTTGCCAATTCCGGCGGAGTTTTTTCCAATATCATTTTGATGGAATTACAGATAGAATTCAGGTTATCTTTAATAGACTCATAAATCACCGGAGAAGGGATTTCCATTTCGATAGGCAGGCCGCTCACAACATCCCTTCCAACAATAACGGCTGAAGTTTCCTCGCCGTCTGGAATGGCACAGCCCAACGTTTCTTTCAGGTACATAGCCGTTTTCTGTCCAATTACCAGGCTGAAACTCCGTTTCAAATGGCTGATGATAGACTCATCAATTCGTTTTCCTCCAAAATGAAGAAGATCGCTTAATACTAAGCCTCCCAAAGAAATCACAGAAATCTCCGTGGTATCTGCGCCGATATTTACAATCATAAAACCAGTAGGAGAATTTACATCTAAATCCAACCCTACTGCATCAGCAATTGGTTTCTCACAGAGCAATACATTTTTAGGTTTAAAGCGGCTCTTATAAAACAAATCAAAAAACGCCTTCTTCTCCACCTCTGTAATATCAGTAGGTACTGCAACAATAAATTCTGCCCCTTTCACATGGCTTTTTACATGTTTTTCCAATACCTCTCCGATCATTGTCTGCATATTGTTGTAGTCTGCGATTACTCCATTCACTACTGGAAAAGATACCTTGATATGGTCCGGCGCCTTTTCATACATGGCATATGCATCGTCGCCGAAGGCATATAACTGATTCTTATTGACAATAGCGATGGTATTTTTCTCATTGATTACTTTTCCTGTTGACTTGCAATATACTTTCAGATTGCAGGTTCCCAAATCAATTCCATAAACATTTGTTGACATTACTTACGTTCCTTTCCTATGGTCGAAGAGACCATTTTCTCTAAAGCTTATATATCTGTTGTCTCCGATGATAATATGATCGGCAAGCGCGATTCCCAAGAGATCTCCGCTTTCCATTACCCGAAGCGTCACATTGATATCTGCTTGGCTGGGAGCCGGGTCGCCGCTGGGATGATTATGAAGCAGCACCACATGCACTGCCTGGTATTCCAACGCTTTCAAAAAAATTTCCCTAGGTGATACCAAAGAGTACGTTGCTGTCCCGATGGAAATAACCTCATCCCCTAACAGATTGCTTTTTGCATCAAACATTGCCAGTACCAGCTTTTCCTTAGGCTCGTGCCGAAGGGTTTCCATATAGTACGAAGCAATACTGGCTGGCTCGTTCAAACGCACATCCCTGCTTCTGCTGGTTTTAGAAATACGTCCAGCAAGCTCAGCAATGCATTTTAATTGAGCCGCTTTCACATGACCGATTCCTGGAATTTTCTGCATTTCCTCTGGTCTCATATAAATCAGATTCAGCAGGCTTTTGTCATTTTGCGCTAACAAAGCCTGGGCAAGTTGTAGAGCAGTCATGTTCTTTGTACCACTTCTGAGAATTACGGCAAGAAGTTCTGCATCTGACAGGGATTGTGCCCCATAACGAAAACATTTTTCACAGGGCTGTTCTGATTCTGGCATTTCTTTCATAGTTATGTGTAGATTCATATTCTTCCTTTCACTCTCTCAAAGTCAAGGAAAAAGTTTTACATTTTATTCTAGCACAAAAGGGCTTTGATGTATACTAATATATTGTTAAAATTTTTTTAACTATTTCAAAGGATAGGGCTTTATGCAAATGGACTGTGCAAGCTCGCTTGCTTTCGAAATCGTTTCTGATCAAATACATCCCAAATCGTTTTACAGCCCTACCAGCCCTGCCTCAAATAATTTCTGCAGGGACAATAAAATTCCAAGTTTCGCATGATACCAGGTGAGCCCTCCCTGGAAGTACACGGCATAGGGCGCACGAAGGGGACCATCTGCGCTTAGCTCAATGGAAGAGCCTTGCACAAAAGCCCCCGCTGCCATAATTACCTTATCATCATAACCAGGCATTTCATCTGGTACTGGAAGTACATGGCTGTCCACAGGCGCTGCCGCCTGGATTCCATGACAAAAAGCAATCAATGCTTCTTTTGAATTCAATGTTACCGCCTGAATAATGTCATGACGGCTTTCTGTACTGTTTGGAATCACAGGAAACCCAAGGCTTTCATATATATTTGCTGCAAAAATGGCGCCTTTCAACGCACCTGCAACCACTGTGGGAGCAAGGAATAATCCCTGGTAAAAAGATTGGATTACCCCAAGGGAGGCACCTACCTCTTTTCCTAGTCCTGGGGAGGTCAGCCGATACGCTGCGTTTTCCACACATTCCCGCTTTCCTACAATGTAGCCGCCAATTGGAGCAAGCCCTCCTCCTGGATTTTTAATCAGGGAACCCACAATCATATCGGCGCCTGCCTCCAATGGTTCCTGTCTTTCTACAAATTCACCATAGCAATTATCAACCATACAGATTACATCCGGTTTTATTTCCTTAATGAAGGCAATCAGTTCTCCAATCTTATCCACAGAAAGCGTAGGGCGTGTCTGATACCCCTTGGAACGCTGGATCGTCACCAGCCTTGTCTTCTCATTGACAGCTTTTTGAATCCCTTCATAGTCAAACATCCCGTTTTCCAGAAGATCCACCTGGCGGTAAGAAATTCCATACTCGGCAAGAGATCCCTTAGAAGGGCGGATGCCTATGACATTTTCCAGAGTATCGTATGGTTTCCCAACGGGAGACAAGAGTTCATCACCTGGGCGGAGGTTTGACATCAGAGCCAAGGCAAGCGCATGAGTGCCACAGGTAATTTGAGGGCGGACAAGCGCCGCTTCTCCTTTAAAACAGGACGCATATACCTCCTCCAAGGTATCCCTTCCAAGATCATTATACCCATATCCGCTGGTTGCCATAAAGCATTCTGCACTGACTTTGTGTTTTTGCAATGCTTTTATAACTTTCAGTTGGTTATACTCTGCAGTTTCATCAATTTCTGAAAAACGTTCCTTCAGTTTTTTTTCAAACTTAGCGCCATAAGAATAAACAGTTTCTCCAATGCCCAATTCCTGATAAATTTCTTTCAAATTTATAATCCCCTTTCTGTAATATGTTTTTGTACCAACACACTTTGCATAAAAGATAACATTTTTGAGTTGTCATAATCAAATTCGGACTTATTAATCCAAGTGACATCCTGCTCCCGGCGGAACCAGGTAAGCTGCCGTTTGGCAAAATGCCGGGTATCCCGCTTAATCCGGTAAATTGCTTCCTCTAAAGTACAAGCGCCTTCCAGATAATCCAGGATTTCTTTGTATCCCAATCCCTGCATGGAAACCATATGTTTTTTACAGCCCAATTCCTTTAAATGCAGCACCTCTGCCACAAGCCCATCTGCGACCATCTGGTCAACCCGTCCATTAATCCGTCCATAAAGTTTTTGTCTGTCGTCATTTAGTACAAAATATACAAAATTATATGGGGAATCTTTCTGCCGTTCCACTTCATTGTGAACAGATATTTTCTGACCAGAGAGGTGATAAAACTCCAGGGCGCGGATGACGCGTTTTATATTATTTTCGTGGATCTCTTCCGCTGCTTTGGAATCCGTCACACGCAGCATTTCATGCAATGTATGCGCCCCCTGTTCCCTTGCAACCCGCTCCAGATAAGTACGATAAGCCGTATCTTGCTGTTGTGCCGTGAAATCAATATCGTATAAAACTGCTTGGATATAAAATCCGGTTCCCCCTACAATGATTGGGATTCGGTTTTGGGCATAAATTTCTTCCATATATTTTTTGGCATATTCCTGAAACTGCGCCACATGGAATTCCTGGGTTGGTTCTAAAATATCAATTAGATAATGAGGAATTTCGTGCATTTGTGTTTTATTAATTTTTGCCGAGCCAATATCCATATGCCGATATACCTGCATAGAATCTGCAGAAATCACAGAACCGTGAGCCAACCTTGCTAATTGGATGGATAACTCTGTTTTGCCCACTGCTGTGGGACCAGTCAAGATAATCAAAGGTTTTTTCATTACAACACCCGCTTAAATTTTTTTTCCAATTCATACTTTGACATGGAAATTATCGTTGGACGCCCATGAGGACAGTGATATGGGTTGTCCAATGTGAGCAATTCTCCAATCAAAGCATCCATTTCCTGCCTGGAAAGCTTTTGATTGCCTTTTACTGCCGCTTTACAGGACATGGATGCAATCTTTTCTGTAATCATCTGAGGCGTCTCCCTGCCATGGAATTCTGACAGACTATCTAAAATCTCTACAATCAGATCTTTTCCATCCAGTCCATATAAATTTGCTGGAACTGCTGTGACAGAATACTCTTTTCCTCCGAAATGCTCTAATTCAAAGCCCAGTTTCAGGAAATAATCCATATATTTTTTTAATAAGGTTTCTTCTTGCATATTTAATGTCAAAAGAATGTGCGGATAAATCACCTGGGAGGTAAATTCCTTGTTCTCCAGGGCTTTCATCGTCCGCTCATACAACACTTTTTCATGTGCCGCATGCTGGTCAATAATATAAAGGTTCCCGTCAAACTCCACCAGCCAATACGTTTCAAAGAGCTGTCCAATCATCCGGTGTTCCTTCCGGGAGGAAATGTCTAAAAGCTTCCGGGTAATTTCTGGAAATGCCTCCTGCTGTGGCAGTATTTCTTGGTTGCTGTCTAAGGTGCTGCTATCCTGTGTATTTTCTCTGGATTCCCCTGCTTTTTTGTCCTGTTCCCCTCTTTTTAATCCTATAACCGACTGTCCTGTCTTTGCAGAATGGAAAGATTTTGTCTCAGGATGCATGGGGGGAACAGGCTTTTCTCTTCCCATATCCGGCTGCCATCCATATTGCATGCTTTCAGCCACAAATTCTGGTTGTTTTTTATCCCCAATGGCTCCAGCAGCAAGTTCCTGCTGTTTTTTATATTTTTCTTCATATGGGCTGTCTGGTTGGATTCTTTGTTTGATGGCTTCTAAACGTTTTGTCTCAAATGGTTCTGGAATCTTTTGTTTTGCCTGTGCCCGCTCCTTTTTCTCCTGTGCCCGCCGCTGTTTACTTACTTTTTCAAAGCTTGCCTGATACACCAGTTCACTCTGGTTGATGGCATTTTTGACCAATGTTGTGAGAAACTGATAAATCTCTTCCCCATTACTGAAGCGAAGTTCCATTTTTGTGGGATGGACATTCACATCCAAAAGATTTCCATTGATGGAAATTTGAAGTACTGTAAAAGGATACTTATGCTGCATCACAAAAGATTTATATGCCTCCTCGATACTCTTTGCAATAATGCTGCTTTTAATATATCTTCCATTGATAAAATAATTTTCATAATTCCTGTTGCCTCGGGAAATCAACGGTTTCCCAATAAATCCATTCACAGAAAGGACATCGTTTTCCCCATGGATTTCCAGCAAGTTCGATGCAATTTCCCTTCCATAAACATGGTAAATAACCTCTTTTAAATTGGAATTGCCAGAGGTATGGAGTTTCAGTTGGTTATTGACAATAAACTTAAAAGAGATCTCTGGATGGGACAAGGCAAGCCTTTCCACTAAATCTGAAATATAACCTGCTTCTGTTTGTGCTGTTTTTAAAAATTTTCTCCTTGCGGGAGTATTAAAAAAAAGATTCCGAACTAAAAAAGTAGTTCCTTCCGGTGCTCCGATTTCCTCTGAAGTTTTTTCCACACCTCCTTCGATGATATATCGAAGGCCGCCTATTCCATGGATTGTTTTGGTGATCAGTTCCACCTGGGACACCGCTGCAATGCTGGACAATGCTTCTCCTCGAAAACCCAGGGAAGAAACTGTAACAAGATCCTCCACACTGCGGATCTTACTGGTGGAATGGCGCAAAAAAGCAAGAGGAACCTGCTCGATTTCAATTCCGCATCCGTTATCCGTAATGCGGATAAAAGAGATTCCTCCCTCTTTGATCTCTATGGTAATGGCGCTGGATTGGGCATCTATGGCATTTTCCACCAGCTCCTTTACTACGGAAGCAGGGCGTTCCACCACTTCCCCTGCTGCGATTTTATCAATCGTTTCCTGATCTAAGATTTCAATGTTTGGCATAAAAGCTCCTCTTCTTAAATAAATTCAAATGATACAAAAACGTATTTCCTTATATACTATTGGCAGCCGGAACGAATGCCAATGGCATTCACAAAAAGCCCTACCATATGACCTCAGAGAAATCAATCGAGAAGTCGTCATATATATATGCTTGTACCGTATCTTCAAAGGTGAATTCAGCGGCACGGAATGTATTTTCTTCTAAATGATAGACAGAAACGGTTTTTCCCATAGGATCTACAATCCAATACTCCCTTACGCCAGCGTCTGCATATAAATTCAGCTTACGGACGTAATCATTTCCCGGATTGTTGGGTGAGATAATTTCAATAATCCAATCCGGCGCCCCGTCACATCCCTGGTCTGTAAGCTTATTTTGGTCACAGACCACACTCAGGTCAGGCTCCACAATGGTTTTTTTGTCACAAAACAGTTTTACGGCAAATGGAGCGTGATAAACTCTGCAAGCGCCTTGCTTTTCCTTGATATAGTTATAGATGGTGGTATATAAAAATCCTGATATTTCTTGGTGGATCCGGCTTGGCGCCGCCTGATAATAGATCTGCCCCTCAATCAATTCCCCATGGACATTTTCCGGGATGCGGTAATAATCTTCTTCCGTACAATTGTTTTCTTTTATTTTTGCATATGCCAATGACATGGAAATCCCTCCTTTTTTGGATGGTGTTGGCTTTTTTCTAGGGCGTGCCAGAAAGAATTTTTCGAACACGCCCTAGTCTTTTTCTATCCCATCATATCATTTTTTTCTGGTAAATTCAAGCAGAGCTGCCACATCATGATTTTTCAATCACCCGTGGCAGCTCCCTGCAAAGCCAATATATAAAATTTTTTCTTCTATAGAAAAGACCTTGTCACGCTAAAGCGTGAAAGTGTCTTCCTATAGAAGAAAAATAATATGCGCACTCGCACAAGAAGTAAATATTGCTTCGCAATTGTGCTCGGCGTGGCAAAGTGTGCAACCCCATTCCATCAAGAATGGGGTTGCACACTTTGTTCTATGCTTCTGAATGCTTTGTACCATAGTATCCTTTGGCATATATACACTTCATCCCTACAATACGTAAGTTTTATACATCTACCAGCGGTTTTTAATTTTATTCTGTAATTCATACAGTTTATTCAGTGCATCAATGGGTGTCAAATTTCCAAGATCCAGTTCCTTGACTTCATTTATAATATCATCATCCTTTACGGTATCAAATAAAGAGATTTGTGTAAGATCCACCTCATCCAGCTTTTGCTGCTTTTTCTTGGGACTGCTGTGTTCCATGGAAATATTTCCGGTTCGCGCGGCAATGTCATGGGCACACAATTCTTCAGCAATTACCTTGGCGCGTTCTATCACGCTTTCAGGCACTCCTGCAAGTTTTGCCACTTGGATCCCATAACTTTTATCTGCGCCGCCAGGGACAATTTTTCGCAAAAATACAATATCTTCTCCCTTTTCCTTTACGGCAATACAATAATTATTTACATTATTGAGTTTCCCTTCCAGTTCCGTCAGTTCATGATAATGAGTGGCAAACAATGTTTTTGCTCCCAGAAGCTTGGGATTGCTGATGTGTTCCACCACTGCCCAGGCAATGCTCAAGCCGTCAAAGGTACTAGTGCCCCGACCTATTTCATCCAATATTAAAAGACTATTGCTGGTGGCATTTCGTAAAATATTCGCCACCTCTGTCATCTCCACCATAAAAGTACTCTGCCCGCTGGCAAGATCGTCAGATGCCCCGACCCTAGTAAAAATACGGTCTACAATGCCAATTTTCGCACTGTCGGCAGGGACAAAACTTCCAATCTGTGCCATCAAAACGATCAATGCAGTCTGGCGCATATAAGTGGATTTTCCAGCCATATTCGGTCCTGTGATAATGGAAATGCGCTGTTTATGGTTATCCAGATAAGTATCATTGGCAATAAACATATCGTTGCTAATCATCTGTTCCACCACAGGATGGCGTCCATTTTTAACATCAATTACGCCATTTTCGTTGATGGAAGGACGGCAGTAATTATTCCGCTCTGCCACTAGGGCAAGGGAGGACAATACATCAATTGCCGCAACAGCTTTTGCCGTCTGCTGGATCCGTACCACCTCTTGTGCAATTTTATCCCGGATTTCCCGGAACATTTCATACTCCAGCACTACCAGTTTATCCTCGGCACCCAGAATGATATCCTCCAATTCCTTCAATTCTGTAGTGATATACCGCTCTGCATTTGCAAGGGTCTGCTTCCTGGTATAATACTCAGGAACCATATTTTTATAGGAATTGGTCACTTCCAGATAATAACCAAATACTTTGTTGTATTTAATCCGCAGATTCTTGATGCCTGTCTTTTCCCGCTCTTTTGCTTCCAACTCCATCAGCCAGTTTTTTCCCTCTGTTTTTGCCTGGCGCAGCTTGTCGACTTCCTCATGATATCCTTCCTTTAAGATGCCGCCGTCCCGAATGGAAATCGGCGGTTCCTCTATAATTGAAGTCTCAATCAATTGAAAAATATCGTCTAATGGATCTAAATCTGTTTGAATGTCTTTGAAAAGTGGTATGTCAAATTCTTGTAAAAGTGCTTTGATAAAAGGAAGCATTTCCAAAGAATTTTTGAAAGCAATCAGATCCCTTGGATTTGCAGTTTGATAAGTCACACGTCCAATCAAACGCTCCAGGTCATAAATGGAGTTTAAATATTCCCGGATTTCCTCCCGGACCATTGCTTGTTTATTGAGAGCTTGTATGGCATCTTGCCGGCGTAGGATCTCCGTCTTTTCTATCAATGGCTGCTCCACAAAATTACGAAGCATACGTGCCCCCATTGCCGTTTTCGTTTTATCCAGCACCCAAAGCAACGAGCCCCGTTTCTGTTTTTCCCGCAGTGTCTCGACAATTTCCAGATTCCGCCTGGTGGAACTGTCGATAACCATATATTTTCCTGTACTGTACAACTGTAGGGAAGTCATATTTGCAAGGTTGTTTTTCTGGGTTTCATACAGATATTTTAATAAAACGCCTGCAGCGATTGTGCCAGATTCATAATCTTCCAGTCCCAGCCCTTGTACGTCAGACACCTTAAAATGGGAAAGCAAGGTATTCTTTGCTGTCTCATCGCTGAAATACCAGGCATCCAACGCATAGACAGCAAGCCCCAGGCGGTACTTCAAATCCTCAAAATCCAGTCCTGTCATTAAAAAAGCCTCATTGCAGATAATTTCAGAAGGAGAAAATTTACAGATCTCATCCAAAAGTTTCCGCTCTGTATCCAACTCAGTGACATAGTAATCCCCAGTGGTTACATCAGCAACCGACACGCCATAGTGGTCCTCTATGTAGACAATACACATAATGTAATTATTTTTTGTTTCATCCAATGCTTGGGTATTGAGATTGGTCCCAGGGGTAACAACCCGCACCACTTCCCGTTTCACTAACCCTTTTGCCATTTTGGGATCTTCCACTTGTTCACAGATCGCTACTTTGTATCCCTTAGACACCAACTTGTTCAGATAAGCTTCCACTGCATGGTAGGGGACTCCGCACATAGGCGCCCGCTCTTCCATTCCACAGTTTTTTCCGGTCAATGTGATTTCCAGTTCTTTTGATGCTGTCAATGCATCATCAAAAAACATTTCATAAAAATCTCCTAAGCGATAAAACAGGATGCAATCGGGATATTCCTGTTTGGTTTCCATGTATTTCTGCATCATTGGAGTCATTTCTGCCACAATGTATTTCCTCCTGTATCTTTTGTTATTTATCACCAACAGCGGTGGAAGCCATCCCATAACTATCTATGGTTTGATCCTACGCCTTGGCATGGGATTCGGGACAGCATTTACTGACATCTGCCTTTATACTTTTCTGCAATCGCCTCTGCAACCTTCATCCCATCCATAGCCGCAGACATAATTCCTCCGGCATAACCGGCGCCTTCCCCACAGGGATATACCCCTTTTTTATTGCTTTCAAAGGTTTCCTCCCGTTTTATCCGCACTGGGGAAGAAGTCCTGCTTTCCACGCCAGATAAAATTACATCTGCCTTGTCAAAACCAGGGATAGAATTGGCAAATTGGTGCATCCCCTGGCAGAAAGAAGAATGGATCCCTTCTGGAAAAAGCTCATGCAGCGCGCCAAACATATGGGCGCCTTTGATTTCTGACCGGAAACTGCCATAGTCCTGAGAGGGCTTCCCCTGTTCAAAATCCTCAAAAAGCTGCTGGGGGACTTTTCCATGCCCTAGCTGATATGCCCTTTCTTCCAGACGGCGCTGGAATTCGATACCGCCCAATGGTCCATCACACGCAAAATCATCCGGTGTCACGGTGACAATAATGGCGCTGTTGGCATTCTGTCCATCTCTCCCGCTGTAACTCATACCATTGACTGCAAGCCGCCCTTCTTCTGAGGAAGCATTTACCACATAGCCTCCAGGACACATACAAAAAGAATAAACCCCTCTGCCATTCTCAAGATTTGCTGTCAGCTTATAGGAAGCTGCCGGAAGCATTTTTGCCGCCTCCTTGCCATATTGGTTCTCACTGATCATAGACTGCGGATGTTCTACACGCAGCCCAACGGCAAAAGATTTTGCTTCCATCTGGAACCCCAGATTTTTCAACATAATAAAGGTGTCCCTTGCACTGTGTCCAATGGCAAGGACTGCAAGTTCTGCAGCCCTTCGTGTAATGGTTCCTGTAATTTGATCTTCACATATCAGCGCTGCAAGCCTGCCGCCTGAAAATTCCATATCTGTGACACAGGTATGGAATAAATAAACGCCACCCCATGCTTCAATCTGATGACGCATATCCTGGATGACATTCTTTAAGATATCTGTCCCAATATGGGGTTTTGCTTCATAGGCAATGGAAGCTGGCGCCCCATGACGGATAAAAATATTCAGTACTTCCTGGCTTCTGCCCTTTACATCTTTGACTAAGGTATTTAACTTCCCATCCGAGAAGGTTCCTGCACCTCCTTCTCCAAATTGCACATTTGACTTGGAATTCAAAACATTGTCCTGCCAAAATCGTTCTACTTCTTTTGTTCGCTCCTCCACAGGTTTTCCTCGTTCTATAATGATTGGGCGAAACCCGTGTTTGGCGAGCAAATAAGCACAAAACAAGCCAGCCGGTCCGCTTCCAATGATTACAGGAGGATGCAAAAGGGGCTGTTCCCCGGCTTGGGGAAATTGATAAACTACATCATTTGCCAAAAAAACCTGGTTACTTTTGACACGGCTGAGTGTCTGCGTTTCATTCTTTACCTCAACATCTATTGTATAGACAAAAGTTACCGCACTCTTTTTCCGTGCATCCACAGATTGTCTGCGAATCTGGTAATCCAAAATATCTTTGCCCTTTATCCTCAAAGCTTTTGCCAGTTTCTGCTGTAACTGTCCTTCTGTATGGGTAATGGGGAGCTTTAACTGCTGGATCCTTATCATAATCCGCTTTCCCTCCATTTTGTGTCATAATTTTCAAGTTGTATCGGATCATACATATCAGATTATATCACTTTTTGGAATTTATACAAGTTATTTCCTACATGTCTTTACGACAAACGCACGAATGTGTTTATCAATCAAACCCATACAACTAATAAATTTTTATAAATTTATAATCTGCTCCAGATGTTTTTCTGGATTTGTACCGATTACATACCGCTTTTTATTCAGGCTTAAAGACTTTCATGCGTTTGAAAAGTTTTTTCTGCTTTTTCCATTCTTTGAACCGCTGCAATTCCTGCAACTGTTCCACTGGACCATGCCCACTGCAGGTTATAACCACCACACATTCCATCAATATCAACGACTTCCCCAGCAAAAAAAAGTCCTGGAACGAAACGGGATTCCATGGTTGTGGGATTGATTTCATCTGTATCTATACCGCCTGCCGTTACCTGGGCATTGTCAAAACCTTTGGTTCCGATAATATCAACTCGCAGGGACTGTATCACTTGTGCAAGGTTGATAAGATCTTTTTCACTGCAGTTTTGGGACTTCTTTCCAAGTGGGATATTGGCTTCCGTTAAAAATACAGAAATTAATTTTCTTGGAAATAAACCTACCAATGCCTGTTCCGCTGTTTTTCCCTTCCCATATGTCAAAAAACGTTTTTTTATCAAATCTACCGTTTGCCTCTTGGAAAATTGAGGCAAAAAATTCAAAATCACAAAAAGTCTCTTCCCTTGAAGCAAACCATAGGAGGCATAACGGCTGACCTGGAAAGCTGGAATTCCAGAAACACCAAACTCTGTCATCTGCAGTTCACCACAATCTTGGGCAACTTTTCGATTCTCTATGTAAAGAGTGATCTTTCCTTTTGCGCGAATTCCTGCAATCTCTTTCAAAAATGACTGTTTTCCCTGCATTTGTACAAGTGCAGGTACCATATCTGTCAAAGTATGTCCCAAATTTGCAACATATAAAAATCCACTTCCATCACTGCCAGTTTTCTTTGCAGCTTTTCCGCCAGTGGCAATAATGCAGCTCCTGCTTTCAAAAATCCCTTGTTTGGTGTGAAAAGAAAAATCTTCCGCTTCCTGGCGGATCTCACGGATCCCTACATTATATAAAATTCTTACCTCCAACCGTTTACATTCCATCAACAGCACTTCTACTATGGACGCCGCTTGTCCACTGGCTGGATAATAACACCCTTCTCTTAAATTCTGTGGATAAATTCCCAACTCTTCAAAAAACCGTAATGTCTCTGTCACGCCAAATTGGCGAAAAACAGGCAATACAAAGGCAGGGTTCTTGCCATTATAATAGGCAATACCCTGCTTTTCGTTGGTAAAATTGCATTTTCCATTCCCAGTCGCTAAAATTTTCTTTCCAGCCTTCTCCATATGTTCTAGTATAAGAACGTGTGCTCCCATTCTTGCCGCCTGAATGCCAGCAGTAAGCCCAGAGGCACCTGCCCCTACAATAATTACATCAAATCGTCTGCTCATAATTGTTTTTCCCTTTTGTTTGGTTTAGATATGGTTTTTTGACTTAATATGCCTATATACAACCCATCAAACGCAATTGATTCCATGGATTTTTTCATTAACTGGAATAGTTTTCAAGAAAATTATAAAGCTGTTCCTCACTTCCAATTAATTTTCCTGTCTGGATCTCCTGTTGTAATTCTTCTGGAAGGTTTTCTAAAAGAATATCTGTTGAGGCATACAATGTTTTTCTGTCGGAACGGTAAACGGCAACATATCCTTCTTCTGCCAGCAATACATATTTATATGGCTCAACTACATTTAGACTTTCTGCGAGTTCTTTCTCTGTTTCTATTTTTTCTTTTTGTGCCAAAAGATTGTCGTTTTCCTGCTCAAGCATAACAATATGCTTTTCATAAGTCTTCCATTTTTTCTGGGTCCCAAAAAAGAATCCCATAATAACACAGACGAAAGCTGTCAAAATAACTCCAGCTACCAATAAGCGGATACTACATGTTTTTTTCATTGCTAACTCCTTTTTATGGTAGTATCTGCTATTTTTTCAATTTTATTCAAAAATTCTGACCTGATCTTTTGTCAATGACTCAATGATTTGTATGATGGTATGAAAATCTGATATCAAATCTTTGGAACATACTTCTGCTTTTTCATATATTTGCTGTAATTCCTCCGTGCGTCCAGCACGGACAGCAGAGATCATTTCTGTACCATATAAATGGAATGTTTTGTGCTTATCACCAAGAGTATTCCAAATTTCTGAAATTTTTGGATTTAAAGGCTTAAAAGCATAATAGAAATGACCAAGACCACATTTTGCATGGTCTGTCTGCAATACTTTTAATTTTCCAGTCTGTGCAATTTCTTTCAAAGTGCCAAGCCAATTATGATGTGTACTAATTGCATTGTTCAGACAATTTATGATAACCTGGTTATCCAGCATATAAAATGCATCTTGTGCCATAGTTCCCATAATTTTAGTTGACTCATCCAAATGTTTTTCAATTTCTTTCGAGGGTTCTACAATTTCTGCAATTGAATGGCTGGAA
The DNA here is from genome assembly GCA_951801955.1 of uncultured Lachnospiraceae bacterium. Classification (GTDB taxonomy): domain Bacteria; phylum Bacillota; class Clostridia; order Lachnospirales; family Lachnospiraceae; genus Petralouisia. Next base: position 123,088 of record CATOOV010000001.1, on the reverse strand, counting down.
ATTGCAAGCGACTCAGTATCTTCTTTCAATGACTGGCATTGTCCGTTGACATGCTGCATCTGTGTATCCAGCTCATTCATAGAACTGCTGACCTCCTCACTGACAGCAGCCAATGAAGAGACAGAATCTGTAATATGGTTCATGCTCGTCCGGTTATTGCCGGTAATCTTCCATACATTTTGAATATTGTTATTGATATGTTCTAATTCAGATACAGTTGTATCTACACTTTCAGAACTTTTCTTTGAAGCCTCTTGAATACTATTCAAAAAAGCTCCCATTCTTCCTGTCAAAGATTTTGTTTCATCTGCAAGTTTACGGATTTCTTCTGCCACAACTGAAAAACCCCTTCCCGCCTCCCCGGCACGCGCCGCTTCGATTGATGCATTTAATGCCAAGAGATTTGTTTGGGTAGAAATTGCATTAACAGCTCCCACTGCCTCATTCATTTTTTGGATAATCTCAAGTAATCCATAGATATCCTCTTTCATATCCCTTGCGGTAGAAATAGCAGTAGAAGAAAGTCCTGAAATAGAGGTAAGTTCTTTCTCGCACTGATGGATTTCTTCCATTATATTTGCCGATTCATCAGAAACATTGATGATTGCTGTTGTCAGATTTTCATGTGCTTTGGAAACTTCAGAAGCAATATTTGCTGTAAGGTCAGCCGACTCACTGATATTTTCTACAGCATCCGAAATTGAAGTGTTAATCTGTTCCACAGTGGCAACATTTGTTTCCAATGTCAAATCCATAGAACTCATATGTATCACTGCATCCATCGTTTTTGTCACAGCTTGTTCAAATTCTTTCCTGCCATTCATCAAACGCTGATGGATGTTATTTAATTCCCCATTTGCGGGCTTATATGGCATATCTACCAATTTGGAAATAGATTCTATGGCAGCATTTGAATCTTTTTTTCCTAATATCATAATATCCTCTGTCCTTTCAAATAGTCCAAGAATGCTCATGTGCGTTTGCAGCAGGGTAGACACATATGCAAAACGTATGAATTTTTCTGTACCCGTGCAATAGTCCTAAGAATCATTTATTTTTTCTAGTTCTTTATTTCGACTCAAACATTCGGGACAAATATAACTTATTTTCAAATCATTTGTTCTGTTGTTAAATGATCTTTTGAATTGTTGATAATATCTAAAATATACTTGGCATTTTTTGTCATAATACTCCTTAATTATTAAATACATATTAGAACTATTTTAATTCTAAAATTTATTTTAACACTTTTACAAGTTTTGTCAATTATATTGTATCTGACAAGTCATTTTTTACAAAGATTCCTGTGGATTTTCCACGTTTTTTGTATAAATAGTCCAGTTATTATTTGACCCCCAAAACTTGCTATACAAAAAAGAAGGGTACAAATTACTATCTGGCATCATACCCTTCTCATTTCTGTAATTAGTAACATTGTAGGCTCGCTTCAGAGAATCTTACAATGTTTTAAGTCTTTTAATCACATCAAATGCAGTTTCTTTGCGATTTTAATAATCAGGCTTCCCATAGGGAAGCTACGCAATTCCTTTTCTCGCAATCCGCGCAATAACAATAACAGCACCCCATAGACACAGACTCCTGATACAATGGAGACAATGGTTGCAAGGGCATTGATTTTAGATGTATTCATCACAAAATAATATACCCCATACACGACTCCACCCATAACTGCCGCACAGATCCCTGGAATTACAAACGTTCGCAGTACCTCCTGATGATATCGAAGATATTTGTGAATTGCCAGCCCGTTTAAAATACACATCATAAAGGAAAAGAATGTGTTAGCACACACCACAGCGTAAATATTCCAATTTAAACCATACATCAGAGCTACCAAAACCCCCATATGTAATATCAATGTAATAACTGCATTTTTTACAGGGACATTCATTCGGTTGATTCCTTGCAGAATGCCATTGCTCAAGGTAGAAAGAGAATAGAAAATAATGGAAACTGCACCAATCTGCATCATCCGTTCCGGCATTTCCCGGTCGTCTTGAAATAAAAGCTGAAGAATCGGGGAAGCAAGCACACCCATGCCAACAGCGCATGGAATGGCAATCATCATAATAAAACGTATCGAATATGCCACTTTCCGTTTTACCTGTGGGATATCTTTTGCTGCAAATGCGGTGGACAAGCTGGGAACGCTGGAAGCAGCTATGGATGATGCAATTGCAATTGGTACATTCGTCAATACCTTATATTCTCCAACATATACCCCCCACATAACACTGTAATCTTTTGCCTTGTATCCCTGGGAAGCTGCAATCTGCTTAAATACGCTGGTATCCAAAAAGGAAGTGATATTATATATCGTAGTACTAAGAAGCACCGGTAAAATTGTTAGGAGCAAAATACTGAAAATCCTGCCATAACTCTCAACATTCTTTCCCTTATCTTTTGAAATCATCTGCTGAAATACTGGACGATATACAAAAAATACAAGCAAAGTAATTACTAACGCTGCAATGGAACCCAAAAATGTACCAAATGTACCTCCGGCAGCGCCGTATGCCTCAGCATAAGTAGCAGGATTCCCAAGGACTGCACCAATTTTTGCTCCGCGCTGGTACAGCATATATGCAGATACCACGCTGACAACAGCATTCACAATCTGTTCCACTAACTGAGAAAAAGCACTGGGCATCATAGTTCCCATTCCCTGGAAAAACCCCCGGATTACACCTACTACTGCCACTACTAACAGCGTAGGGGACAGTACTTCCAAGGCAAAAATACTTAAGGGGGTATTTACCACATAAGTCGTGATAAACCCTGCCCCAAAATACACAATCAGCCCCGCTGCCGTTCCTGAAACCAGAGCAAACAAGAGAGCCCCTTTAAAAATACGGTATGCATTTTTCCTCTGCCCTTTTGCCAATCTTGCCGATACCAATTTAGATACAGCTACTGGAAGGCTATAAGAAGAAATCAACAGCAAGATACTGTAAATCTCCATAGCCGTACCGTAATAATCATTTCCAATATCACCAATAATTGATTTTAAGGGAATCCGGTACAACAATCCTATAATTCGGCTGATAATGGAAGCAACTGCCAAAATAGAACCTTGTACCAGAAAATTGGATTCGCTTTTTCTCTTTTTACTCATAGAAATCCCTCAAAAAACTTATTACTATTCTGTCTCTGTTTCTCTTGCCGTGGATAACTCTTTTTCTGTTGCATAAACTCCAAAACGGTCTTTATATTTGTTGCGCACCACACATACCCAGGTTTTTCCCTGATTAATGGTAATTTCATTGCCGGATTCATCAAAATAACGTGCAGGTGAGTTTTCATTTGCCTTCGTCCAAGTTACTTTTTCCATTTTACCATTGGTGATGTAATATCCATCCCCACCAGAAGTTGTATTGATATCCAAATATCCATTTTCATCTTTATATGACCAATCACAATACTGAATTAAAATATTTTTCACAGCAAGTTGTTTGTCATTGGCACCGTCTATTTGCTTGTCACCAAACTCATAACGGTAATACAGTCCATCTTTGCTATTATAGACAAACCAGGGTTTGTTTACAAAATAACCAGGACTTACAACCAAAGCTTCTTCTCCTTGAAGCTGCACCTGGGTATCATCCTCCGCAAATTGATAATGTCCGCTGTAGGTATCAGAAATTTCTGTACGGTATCCCTTTTTTTCAATACCTGCCACAATACCATCTGAGCTGATAAATGCATTGTGTGGGGACTTTCGATTCATGTCTCGGTAAAACATAATCGGTTCAATATCCGAATCCATACCGCTTAAATTGTGCACATCGTCTTGTGCCAAGATTGGTTCTGCATAAATTGCTTGTCCATAATGGCTGTAAATAGCATCAAATTCTTTGGCAAAATATATAAAATAGTGGCGGCAGCTACGCACGGAACCAATTTTATCCATACCACTGTAATCTTGGAAAATTGCCATCATACGAGTATAAGAGCCTTCCACGGGAACCTCATAAATCACATCTGCATTCGACACACCAAACTGAGGCAATGCGTCCGCCGTATTTCCAATCATAACTGCAAAAGGTCTCTTTTTTGCCAGTTCTTCATCAATCCATTCACCTGTAAGGTAACTTTTTGCCTCTCCTTCATGGGTGGGTTCTGCCTCCTCTGGTTCCTCCTCCTGGGGTTTCTCTTTTGGTTCTTCAGGTTCATTTTTTTCGACCGCTTCCGGGGCTTCTTGTACCGTCGCCTCTGGCTCCTGCTTCTTCTGCTTGGCGCAGCCTACAGACGTGCTAAGCACACATACTGCAAGCAGCAGGTATATAATACGTTTTCTCATGATAATACCTCCAAATTTTGTCTATTTTTATCTTAAAATTCCCATCTGCTCCAGAATTCGGTGCTGCTTATCTTCCATCACTGCACTTTCCTCTGGTGTCATATGGTCATATCCAAACAAGTGTAACATACTGTGTAAAATGAGAAATGCATATTCCCTCTTCTCACTGTGCCCCAGGCTCTTTGCCTGCTCCTTAACTTTGTCCATACACAACACAATATCTCCAAGAAGTGCTTCCCCTGTATCTGGGTTAAAATTATCTTCATCCTGTTCGATCCTTTTAAAATCTCCCGGAATGTCATATTCGATCATGGGAAAAGACAATACATCTGTCGGGCGGTCCATTTTACGATATTCCTGATTCATTTTTTGGATTTCTTCTAAAGATACCAAAAATAAGTTTACCTCTGCCTCAAAAGGAAAATTTTCCTGCTCTAAAGCAGCATTTATTACTTCCTCTGCCAATTTCTTATGGTCAAAGCCAAAGGATATTTTTACCTCTTCCTCCACTGTAAGGGTCAAAACTTTTTCGCCTCCTTCAAAAGATAATCCCTGATTTTAAGAAACATATTCATACTGAAACCTGCTTTATCATAAAGCCCGGCGGCAGAATTTTCATTCAGTGTCTGATACACAATAACATCCTGATTCCATGAACTGGAAAGGGTCGCCTTGTCCAGCACATCAAATTTTGCCACTACACTGTCCACGATATGTACAATGGCAGATTCCACGGTAGAAGGCATACGTTTTTCTCCATTATATTCTTTTAAAATATCTATTACTTCTCTGGGAAGATAGTTGCTTTTTGCCAATGCCACTCCTCTCTCCACATAAGGCTCTCCCTCCATCCTTCCCAGACGGTAATAGAATCCTCCTGCCGCGGCAATATAGGGGTCAGCATCAATAATCCTTGCACAATTGCCAGCAATTTCAGACACTTTCCTCGCATGATTATAATCTGCTGTCGAAAACCGCTTAATTGCCTGTACCAAAGAAAATTTCTCAGACAAGACTCTTTCTATCTGTACTTTTTTCGGCACATGCAGCCATGGCAAAACTGCCTGGTATAAGAAATGTGCTCCCACTGCGGATACAATTCCATTGCACAATCCATAGCTTAACACATTCCATTCTAATTGACCAGTCTGAAGATAGGAAAAAATCATGACATTGCCGAAGGTAAATTGGAAGATTAACAATAACCCCCAGCGGTAATATTTTTCTTTTTTCAAAAATTGGATTGCAATACAGCCGCATAATACCAGCATCAAGTTACATAACAGCACATAAATATTTTCCTGCCCGCATATTGTATACAGGATTCCATGAAATATTCCCATCGCCATCCCCAAAAATGGGGTGGTAGCCGCTGTTATTGCCATGCTAAGAAGAAAGATCGGCTTTGAAAACGAAGGAAAGAATAAAAACAATACCGCCGCCGCGGAGGATACAATATAACAAAGCGTAAATCTTTTGTAATCTTGGATCTTTTCATAAAACCAATCCTGCTGAATCCGATACAGCTCTAATCCAGCAAAAAATATCACCGAATAAAAAAATCCAAAAAACAATAACACCCATATTTGATCCAAACTTTGTTTATGGATCCATCCGGTTAGCCCACATTCTAGAATGGTGCTGGATGCCATAAAGAAAATAAGGCGCCCATGGTGCCGAACACCATATTCTTGATTTCTCTTCTTTCTGCTGATTTTTTTTGATTTTGTGTGTTTTTTTGTTGTACCTGGTCGTTTTCCCACAGCCTGTCCCGTTGCTCTATCAGATTTATCTTTGACTGTCTGCCTTTTGTTATCTGTCCTTTCTCCGGTTCCTTGCCTTGCAGCTCGAATTTTTTTCTCTCCAGATACTTGCCTTGCGTCACGGTCAGCCCACTCCCCTGCCGTTTGCCTTGCAACCCGGTCTGTCCGCTCCTCAATTGATTCTCTTGCGATCCTATCAAGTTTTTCTATTGACAATTTTGCTTTATCTGCCTTTGCCCCTGTTTGTTTTCCTGTTTGTTTCCCTGTTCTTTCCCCTGTTGATGTCCCTGCTTTCTTTTTTCTCATGTTTTTCATATTCTTCATAAGCCTTTACTATTTTTTGTACCAGAGGATGCCGTACAACGTCACTGCTGGTCAAATGGCAGATTCCTATTTCCTCCACATTTTTTAATACTTTTAATGCCACGTCCAGCCCAGAGATACTGCCTGGCGCCAAATCTTTCTGCGTGGCGTCACCTGTAACCACTACTTTTGAACCAAAACCGATACGTGTTAAAAACATTTTCATTTGTGCTGGTGTGGTATTCTGCGCTTCATCCAGGATAATAAATGCATTGTCTAAAGTTCTTCCGCGCATATAGGCAAGGGGAGCCACTTCGATCAAACCCTTTTCCATATTTTTTTGAAAACTTTCCGCTCCCATAATTTGATACAATGCATCATATAATGGTCTTAAATACGGATCAATCTTGCTTTGTAAATCACCTGGCAAAAATCCAAGTTTTTCTCCTGCTTCAATTGCAGGTCTGGTGAGAATAATCCTGCTAATCTCTTCATTTTTAAATGCAGTGATCGCCATTGCCATTGCAAGGTAAGTTTTCCCAGTACCAGCTGGTCCTATGCCAAATACGATCATTTTTTTTCTAATCTCATCCACATATTGTTTTTGACCCAAAGTTTTGGGCTTTACTGGCTTGCCATTGATGGTATGGCAGATCAGTTCTTTATCTATCTCCACAATTGCAGATTCCTTTTCTTCAAAGGTAAGGGAAATCGCATAATCTACATTTTGTTCTGTAATTTGATTTCCACGTTTAGACAATTCAAAAAGCTGTGCAAAGACACGGGATGCCTTTTTTACATCCCCCTCCTTTCCCAACAGTTTCATTTTATTTTCCCGAAGCACAACGGTTACGCCAAACGCGCGCTCCACTTTTTTTATATATAGATCAAACTGCCCGAAAACATTTGCAATGTGTTCGGCAGGTATATCAACGATTGTTTCCATCAGACTCATTTTCCATCTGCCCTTCCTGTTGTATATCAGCCATACTGGTTGCCTTCCGTTTTCCAATTGGTTCAATCACTTTCAGGATACCAGAGGCGGTGCATTTTTTTCCATCTGTTACTATCATAACATTATTTTCTATAATTTGAACCCCTTTTTCTGTTAATTCCTTGCAAAAACTCTCTAAATTTTCTTTCGCAAGCTGTTTTGCCTTTGACGGATGATACTGTTTTGGCACAATTTTATATTCTTTGCGGGTTTCTTTTATCAATACTAACGGCAAGTAAAAAGTTTCCCCAATCTTAACATCATATTCATCTGTGATTGTATCATACGATTCAAATTTATGGGAGATATGAGGTATTTTAAGCTGTTTTTGAAAAATCCGAACACCAAATGTTTCACTTTGGCTTCCGCTGAAGCTCTTGTCGTCATATTGCAAAGGAAAGCTGTCTTGGTAAGGATATTCCGTGATACCCAGAATATCCGCATCTGAGACACAATACTGGTAAGAGGCAACTTCTTTTGCATCATTCAACACTGGATTTTTTCCTTCCACCAGCAGATCCCCTGGTTTCACATGGATCCCTTTTTCTACTTTTGGTGTTCCTTTCCGTGTAAGAATGCTGTAAATCACAGCTTCTTTATCTGCTACCAGGTCTGTGGGTGTGCCGTCTTCCTCCTGTTTTGCCTCTGCCTGCTGGTTTGTTGCCAGATTTTCCTGTACATCTATTATCAGCATAGTCCCTTCTAGTTTTGCGGATGCCCAGATAATATCCCCAAATCCTGCACGCAGTTCCTCTTCAATCTTATCACAATCTATTTTGCTTTTTAACAGCCCATGATATACTTGATGCCCTTCCAAAAATTTAATAATATTGCTGTCCGTCTCATGAAGGTTTCCATTGATCTCAATTTTCCAGACAAACAGCGACATTGTGTACAATAGTCCGCAGCAAAGGATAATTCCAGCAAAAAACAACTTTCGTTTCCGGTAACGGCGCATCACAAAAGGCAGCCCTGTACGTTCTAAAATCACCAATTTTGTACGGGTTTTTTTTAAGATAGGCTTTAACTGCCTTAACCCCCGCACACTGATACAGAACTCATACTGTTCTTCACGATATTCCAAATTCCAGATTAAAATATTATGATTGCTGCATAAATTCAGAAAACGCTCTGGCGCATAACCATAAAGCCTTACACGCACATATCCCTGCAGATATTTTATTTTATCAATTAACAATTGGCTTACCCCTTATGAATCATATGATATTCCCTGAATAAATCCGGTGATTTTCATTTCTTCATTAGTGTAGTATTCTACCACAAGCCTTTGTCCCTGAACTGTAACTTGGCAGTTCTTGGTCTGCAGGCGGATCTTTTCTCGCGTATATTCAATGATTCCTTTATAGTTTTCCACCAGCACTTGGTTTCGTCCCATTGCTGTAATAATCACTGCGCCGTACATAATATCACGGGGCAGCTCTAGGGATTCCACAATATTTGATTTTACCTGATTTAGTTTCGGTTTTTTTATTTTTCCCATATTTTACTATATGTTGCAGCAACTAAACTTATGCCCTTTCCTATGCCTGCCCGCTGGCGAAATGAACCCTCAAAAAATCATGGGAAATGCTGCACAGGTACATCGAAACAGACTATACGGGGTGGCAAAATTACCTTGATAAGTGTTTAAACAAGCCTTCTTTTATCGGACAATTCCCTTTATCATATGAACTACTGCAACTGGCTCAGGCTGGATCTGATAGGCATGTACAATTTTCCCATAAGCCTCTTTTGCCTTTTCCATATCATTTGCAAAGATTGTGGCAACAGCCTCGCCAGGATGTACCGGCTCCCCGCGCTTTTTATGCAGTAAAATCCCAACAGACAAATCAATCTCACTGTCCTTAGTGAGACGTCCACCCCCCAAAGCAAGGCTTGCCAAGCCGATTTCCTCTGCTTGGATATGTGAAACATAACCTTCTTCGGTATTGAGTACCTGAAGGGAAAATTTGCCAGTTGGAAGCAGCTCTGGCTGATATACAAAACGTTTGTCACTTCCCTGTGCCGTTACGAATTCTGCAAATTTATCCAGCGCAGTTTTCTCTTTAATGGTCTGCACTAACATGTCTCTCGCATCTTTTGGTGTTTCTGCTTTGCCAGCAGCAAGTACCATTTCCGTCCCAAGGGCATAAACAACATCCATAAGGTCTTTGGGACCTATGCCATTTAAGGATAGAATGGCTTCCTTTACTTCTAGGGAATTTCCGACTGCATTGCCAAGTGGCTGGTCCATATCTGTAATCACTGCTGAAATTTGTTTTCCTGCATTCTTACCAATTTTCACCATTTCCTTTGCAAGCGCGAAAGCATCCTCCTCTTTCTTCATAAAAGCACCATTTCCTGTTTTTACGTCCAATACAATGGCATCTGCATTTGCCGCCAATTTTTTACTCATAATACTGGATGCAATCAATGAAAGCTGGTCTACTGTTGCCGTAACATCCCGCAAGGAATATAGTTTCTTATCTGCTGGGGCAAGGTTTGCAGTCTGTCCCATAATTGCCATTTTTATCTGGTTTACATTGCGGCAAAACTGTTCTTTGGAAAGCGAGGTGGAGAATCCTGGAAAACATTCCAGCTTGTCTATCGTTCCCCCAGTGTGCCCTAATCCCCTGCCAGACATCTTTGCCACAGGAATTCCTAAGGCAGCCACCATGGGAGCTAATACCAGGGATGTCTTATCCCCCACGCCGCCGGTACTGTGTTTATCCACCTTAATCCCTTCAATTTCAGACAGGTCAAGCACTTCCCCGCTGTCTTTCATGGTAAGGGTTAAATGGAGCGTTTCCTCTTCGTCCATGCCCTGAAAACAAATTGCCATCATCAGCGCTGATACCTGGTAATCAGGGATATCTCCCTTGGTATAACCTTCTACCATAAACTGAATCTCTTCTCTTGATAGATGTTCTCCCCGTTTCTTTCTATTAATAATATCATACATTCTCATACAGACAATTCCTCCTGTAAATACTCATAACGGATACAAGTGTGAATGGTAATGCTCACCTTGCGTGAATGGGTATTTTATTTTAATACTATAAAATCTCAGGAAATTCCTAGTATCATAAAAAATTATACTCAAACTACATAAATTTCGCAATCCTATTTCAAATGTGCGAATATTTTTTCGGCATCAAAAAATTTCCTGCTCCCGGAATAGTGCATTGACAGTGATTTCATAATTTTTCAGCGTCTCAGTTTTACGGATTTTCTTTGCATAAGGTTCGTAATCAGAAAAAGACTGAATCATGTACGACCAGAGTTCCTTCATTTTGTACAATACATTCCGTTGTCCAGACATAATTTGCTGATACCCTATGTAAATCTGGTCATGAAATTTCCTTAACCGCTGTTTCTTCTCCTGATATAAATCTTCTTCAGACATTTGGACTCTTGATGTATGAAATGGCAATTCTTCAAGCAGCCAAGGTCTTATCAAGATTCCGCGTCCAAACATTACCGCTTCAATTCCTGGGACCTGTTTTAGCAGTTTATCAAAAGCATCCCTATTAAAAATATCTCCATTATAGCACACAAAATTGTTGCTTTTTGAAAAAGCTTGTTGAAAAACCGCAAGATTCGGCTGATGATTATAAAAATCTTCCCGAACCCTTGGATGAATAATCAGCTCTTTTAATGGAAATTGATTAAAGATGTTAAGTAATGTTGAAAATTCTTCTGGATCTTCCATACCAATCCGGGTTTTTATGGAAATTTGGATGGAAAGTTTGGAAAATATTTCATCCAAAAAACGTTCTAATTCCAGGGGATATTGTAAAAATCCTGCCCCTTTATGTCTTGATACTACTGTTCCTGAAGGGCAGCCAAGGTTTAAGTTGATCTCCTGATAACCATATTCTTCCAGCCTGTAGGCGCCTTTGATAAAGTCCTCCGCCTGATTGGTGAGAAGTTGTGGAACGATATAAATTCCTTCATTATGTTCTGGTAAAATATCATTTATTTCCCTGTTATTAAAACTTTTTTTCATCCGTGGAACAAGAAAGGGAGAATAATATTTGTCCATAGGATGAAATACATTGTGATAAGCATTGCGGAAAATATAGGTGGTAATGCCCTCCAAAGGAGCCAGATAATATTTCAAAATAATTCGCCTCCTTTTCAGTCTAAATAATTATTGGGTAATTATAAACCCAATACTTTTTCCTTGTTTTGCAACTTATCTTTGCTATTTTTAAATTCTTTTACATCGGATCTTTTAACACCTTAATCTTTTGATTGAAAAACTCCTATGAAAGTATTTTTACCACTTCCATAGGAGTTTTGCAAGTTATCTTTTCGAAATATCAACAAAAATACACTTGTATATATGATAAACAAATGTCATACCAACTTAATCTGTTGGCAAAATAAATTTACTAATTAACTCGTCCAGACAAATCGCCTGTGCAGATAATTCTTCGCTGGTAGCAGAAGATTCTTCGGCAGTTGCTGAGTTGGACTGAACTACTTCCGAAATCTGATTTACGCCATCTTCTGCCTGTTTCATAGCCACTGCCTGGTCTGTTGCCGTGCGGCTTACTGTATGGGAAGAGGATGCAATCTTGCCGATTCCTTCCACAACTGTCTCAATCGAAGAGGCTGCCCGGTCTGCCGCTTTGTTTCCTTCTGAAACTTCCTGAAGTGCGCCTTCGATCAATTCCCTAGTCTCCACAGCGGCCTTGGAACTCTGCTCTGCAAGCTGACGAATTTGATCTGCAACAACTGCGAAACCACGTCCTGCTTCTCCGGCACGTGCTGCCTCGATGGAAGCATTAAGAGAAAGAAGGTTTGTCTGGGAGGCAATATCTTCAATTTCAGAAATAATATCCTCGATCTTCTGGGATGTTTCATTGATGCGTGCCATAGCCGCTACCATCATCTCCATCTCCAAACGGCTGCGGTCTGCCTCATCTGCATATTTCTGTGCCTGCTGGTATGATTCTTCCGCTTGTTCGGCTGCCATCTGGATATTCTCTGTAATGGTCATAATAGTCGCCTGCATCTCCTCTACAGCGCCAGCCTGCTCTGTCGCTCCCTCTGCCAAACTCTGTGATGCCTCTGCAAGATTCGTAGAACCAGCAGATACTTGGGAAGATGCTTCTTCGATAGATTGTATGGTAGAAACCATTTGTTTTTTCAAATCACGCAGGGAAATCAGTATCTTTTCAAAATCTCCGGAATACCTGTCGCCATCCTCTGAAACGATACTATAATTGGCACAAGCCATTTCGCCAAGAATTTTCCCTTCGTCAGCAATTACAAAATTTAACGTTGCCGCCATGTCTTTTGCCACTTCCACCATATCAGCCAACTCGTCGTTTGTAGCCACTTCTGGGAATGGAGAGGACAAGTCTCCTTTTGCAAATGTTGCAAGGCGATCCTTTATCTCTTTCAATGGTATTGAAATACTGTTTGCGATTCCATTGCCAATATGCAGGGATATAGCAATTGCAGCGACAATTACAATTGCTATCACAACTGCAAGTACTGTACAAATGATAGAAAGCTGGGTAGAACGCTGATTACCAAAGTCCACTTTTAATTCCATAATCTCTGTCAGCTCACTATAAATATTCTCGTAGACCGGCATTAACTCATTGATAGCTATCCTTTGTGCCTCCCTGCACTTTTCCTGATCCTCTGTGGCGCCCATCGCCATAATTTCCTGTTCCAATACCCAATATTTTTCAAGTTCTTCCATTAATTGGGTATAAATTTTTTTATTTGCATCCGTTACCATCGAACGCTCAAGGGCTGCAAATTCATTGTTAAATTTTTCTTTGCTTTGATCATGCTCTTCGACCATCCTGTTGATGGATTCTTGATCTTCATATCCAATAACCCCCCGCAAAGCTGATCTGCAGTCTGCGAACTCAGCCATTGTCCTTCCCACATCCCCTTGGGCAAAACCATAATCAACCAATGCCTTGGAATAAGTATTAGAAATAATGATTGTAGTTACCAGCCCAACTAATGCCACTGCCGCCAACAAACCAGCAACCATAACAAATGCTTTTGTTAATCTCTCCTTAATCTGCAAGTTGTTCAATTTTTTCAACATTCTTCTTACTCTCTCCATCCTTTTTTAATATGATAGTTCCAGATGATCTGACAGATACTTCCTTAAATATCACAAAAAAAATAGACAGGAATTTCTGTTTTTCATTTCTGGAAGGATGCCATATTCGCAAAGCAATTTGATCTTCCAGTAACTATGAAGTACTACATATGTATAACCCAGACAAGGAACTTAGCCTCAATAAATTGTATTATTCAAATCAAAGCCCTATAACAAGCCGACAGGATAGCAAGAAAAACATAACTGAAGGATATTCTGTATATGTACTATCTTCTAAAAAATTATGTATGTGCTTTTTGGCAACATCCTAATATAAATTTTAACTCTTTTTTTCATTTTCGTCAATCATTTTCTGAGTATAATGTGGAATATAATGTTATTTTTAGTCGAAATTTGGCGTTAAAACCAGAAAATTAAGAAGATTTTGGCAACTGTGGCAGTATGTACTTGAAACAGGAATTACAAAAAATTACTTCTTCCAATACTTTCCATTTTTATGAACGTCCCTCTTATTATGCTGCTCTCTCTTTCAGGTGTGAAACACTCTCCAATACCACATAATCCGTTTTTAGAGTATTCGGCATATAATTACTGCCGTTTCATCTAAAATCCTTGCCATAAGTGAAAACCGCTCCCCTCCTATCTTGGGGAACGACCTTTTGTTATGTCAAAAAATTTGTGTGTTACTTGTGTGCTATGTGGCAAAATTTAGGGCTTCCGCTGACAATTTATGTCAACGGAAACCCTTGAAAATACGCTATTTCTTAGAACTTCCCAGCCTTAGCTGCTTCTTCGATGGAAACTGCAACTGCAACGGTAGCCCCTACCATCGGGTTATTACCCATACCGATGAGCCCCATCATCTCAACGTGGGCCGGAACAGAAGAAGAACCTGCAAACTGTGCATCAGAGTGCATACGTCCCATCGTATCTGTCATACCATAGGAAGCTGGTCCTGCCGCCATGTTGTCTGGGTGAAGGGTACGTCCAGTACCGCCGCCGGATGCAACAGAGAAGTAATTCTTGCCCTGCTCGTTACATTCTTTCTTATATGTACCTGCTACCGGATGCTGGAAACGTGTAGGATTGGTGGAGTTTCCGGTGATAGAAACACCAACGTTCTCATGATGCATAATTGCCACGCCTTCCTGGACGTCATCTGCACCATAGCATTTTACCGTTGCACGGAGCCCGTCAGAATATGCTTTCTCAAATACCACATTTAATTTAGCTTCTTTATAATCGTATTTTGTCTCAACAAAAGTAAATCCATTGATACGGGAAATGATCTGAGCCGCATCTTTTCCAAGACCGTTTAAGATCACGCGCAGAGGTTTTTTACGTACTTTGTTTGCTTTTTCAGCGATACCAATTGCACCTTCTGCTGCTGCGAAAGATTCATGTCCAGCAAGGAAACAGAAACATTCTGTCTCTTCCTCTAATAACATTTTTCCAAGGTTTCCATGTCCAAGACCTACTTTTCTGTGGTCTGCAACAGAACCAGGAATACAGAAAGCCTGAAGTCCTTCCCCGATTGCTGCTGCTGCGTCTGCTGCCCTCTTAGCGCCTTTCTTGATAGCGATTGCTGCCCCTACCGTATAAGCCCAGCAAGCGTTCTCAAAACAGATCGGCTGGATCTTCTTTACCTGGTCATATACATCAAGCCCAGCATCTTTGGTGATTTTCTCAGCTTCCTCAATGGAACTGATTCCATAATTATTTAAAACAGAATTGATTTGGTCAACTCTTCTTTCATATGATTCAAATAAAGCCATTGTATTCGTTCTCCTTTCCTTACTCTTCTCTTGGGTCAATAATCTTAGCAGCATCTGCTACGCGGCCATACTGTCCCTTTGCTTTTTCCCAAGCGGTGTTAGGATCGTCGCCTTTTTTAATAAAGTCAGTCATTTTTCCAAGGCTTACAAACTGATAACCGATTACTTCATTATCTGCATCCAATGCAATTCCAGTTACATAGCCTTCTGCCATTTCCAGGTAACGAACACCCTTTTCTTTGGTTGCATACATAGTTCCAACCTGAGAACGAAGTCCTTTTCCTAAATCTTCCAGACCAGCGCCCACTGCCAATCCATCATCAGAAAATGCACTCTGGGTACGTCCATAAACAATCTGCAAGAAAAGTTCTCTCATTGCCGTATTGATTGCATCACAGACAAGGTCTGTATTTAATGCTTCCAGGATTGTCTTACCCTGTAAAATCTCTGCTGCCATAGCTGCGGAGTGGGTCATACCAGAACATCCGATTGTCTCAACTAACGCCTCTTCAATTACACCATTTTTTACATTCAGGGAAAGCTTGCAGGCGCCCTGCTGAGGGGCACACCAGCCTACACCGTGTGTAAAACCAGAAATATCTTCAATTTTTTTAGAATGAACCCATTTCCCTTCTTCTGGAATTGGAGCAGGTTCATGTTTTGCGCCCTTAGCTACAGGACACATGTTTTCGACTTCCTTAGTGTAAATCATTTTAAGACTCCTTTCAATACATACAAATTTTAACATGCTAATACATTGTTATGATAAAAGTGTCAAAAACAGCGCAGCCTTCTGTCACTTGCATCATTATGATGTATTTAACATACTTACTCATATTTAATCATATTTTGTCAAAATAGTCCAGTGTTTTCCAATTTATTTTTTGTACAACTGCAACCATTCCGCCTTCTAATAGGATATGCGCCTTGTCAAGTAGAAAGGACAACTTTCTATGGGAAAAGGAAAAATACTAACGCATATTATTCCTTATGGTATCCTCTTGGTAAAAAACGGCATTATCCTCTGCAATTTCGGTATTAACATCAGAGTCTGATTGACCTGTCACTTCCATTAAGCCTTCTTCCAAATTGGAAGGAACAGAAACGGATGTTACGGTTATCTCACATACTGCTGTTTTTCCATTGATTGTTTTTGCTGTAATAATTGTTTTTCCTGGGGCTTTGCCTGTTACGATTCCTTGCTCAACAGACGCGATGCTTGTATTACTGCTGCTCCATTCCACTGCCCGATTGGTAACATTTTTAGGAACGATCGTTGCTTTCAGCTCTACCGTTTGGTTTATTTCAAGTACTATTTGATCGTGATTTAATACAATCCCCTCAGCAAAAATTTCTTTTTCCTCTTCTGTCCTGCCTTTCTTCACGGCAGAATATGGGCTGTATACATCTTTGCCTCCTACTACCCGGAATGCTTTCAATTTATAATAATATACTTTTCCATCGCCTAAGCCGGTGTCTTGGAACGTCAACTTTCCATTTCCTTTTAATGTTGTCACTAACTTGTAAGAACCTTCTTTTGAATCACTCCGATACAGCATATACCCAGACGCACCATCCACTTTTTCCCAGGAGATATCCAATTTCCCTGTTCCATTCGCTGACATACTTTTTATTACTGGTTTGGATAAATAAGCTTTTCCAGATATTCCCTTTTTGGGATAAGGGCTCCAGACTGTTTCATTCTTATATTTTTTATAAGCTTTTACTTTATAGGTGTATGCTGTTCCAGTAGAAACTTTTTTGTCTAGATAGGTACATTGGGTGCCTTTGGATATCGTTGCTATTTTCTTATATTTTGAAGTTCCATTTTTACGGTAGACGTTATAACCAGAGGCTCCTTTTACCTGTTTCCATTGTAACTGCAGGGAATTATAACTTTTTGCAGTTACCTTTTGCATCGCTGGTGCACTGACCTTTGCAGCTTTTATGCTGCCTTTGCCCCATACAGAATAATATTTTGTTTTTCCAACTGTTTTATAAGCACGCAAACTTATTTTGCAAGCCTTCTTTGCCCCCACATCCTTCAAAACCCTGCTTACCTTTTTTCCTCCTGAAACAGTAACCTTTTTCACTTTTTTCCCTTGGGTATATTGGATTTGGTAACCAGAGGATTTTGCGTTCCTCTTCCATTTTATAGCAAGATCTCCATTACTTTTCCTTTTAATACTGGAAATTACAGGCTTGGAGATATAATAATATGTCTTTGTTTTTGATTCTTTCCCTTTCACCTTTCCCTTATATGCTGCAACTTTATATTGATACTTCGCACCGTTCTTCTTCGCTTTCGTATCTGTAAAAGACAGCGCTGTTGTCTTTTTGACGCGCTTTCCATTGCGATAAACATAATATCCTTTTGCACCATTTTTCTTATTCCATGACACCTTTATGCCAGATTCTGTGTTTAATACGGATACCTTTGGCGCCCCTAACTTTTTCATCCTGCCATATTCGTCACATGCTGCATTTCCATTGCTGCCTGTTTTATAAGAAAAAAATTTTACCGTATATTCCAATGTGGCTGGGCGCCCATCTTTATCTGACAGGTTTGTCAGCTTTACTTTATACTTTTTGTTTTGATAAGATAATTTTCCGTTTTCCAAGGATGGCGGGGCAAAGCTGATAAATTTCCCCCAATAATCTGTCGCATACAGATTATCTGCCGAAGAAGTCCGCCGATAAGTTTTTCCAGTTGCCAAGTCTGTAATTGTAACTTTTAATGGAACATTGGACAACGATAGCTTATCTGTATTAAGGTTCACGGTCCAGTAAGCATTTACTGACAATTCCTCTGATGGAAAATACCCAGCCGCCGGCCAGCCGTAAGCCGCCTCATTATTGTCTATGACTGCCGTACCAGAAGGATTAGGATTATTTTTGTACTTTACAGTCTGGCAAAGGTAATAGCTGTAAATACCATATGCAATCTCTGTTGCATTTCTGGTAAGGAAATTATTCCGGTGTCCAGGCATGGTATAACTTGTATCATTCATAAACTGGCGGATGGTATCAACAATTTTGTATTGCTTGTCTGAGTAATTCATGGCAATGCTGCTGTTCGAAGTACCTTCGTATGCCGCCTTATAAAATGATTTACCCATATCAGAAGGTCTTGACGGGGTATGGGAAAACTCGGAAGCTGAAAGTAGTATGGCGCCTTTCCCTGCTTTATTCCATATGGCGTCTGATGCACTCTTAAAGGGTGTCAGCCCCGCCAGCCATCTATAGTAATTAGATACCCTTAGGGCATATTTCTTTGTGGAGGCCTTCAAGGCACTCTCCTTATAGGGTTTTTTGGCAGAACCTTTTTTTGCATACAGCCCAGCGTTCATATTTGCTGGCGCAGTTCCTATAAATTGATTCACAATATCTTCTTTTGTCCTGCCTTTATAAACAGAAAATTGTTCCATATGGTACGTTTTTGTCGTTAATTTCTTGAAACTGGATATTGGAATTTTTTCATAAAAAAAATGGGTTCCGTCCGTTTCTAATGCAAGCAGTGCATTCCCGCACTGTTTAAAATTAAAGATTTTCGCTTTGGCATGATAAATTTTTTTCTTTTTCCCAGTTTTCATACTGTATACATAAATCGTATTATTATCAAAGAGAGAATAGACGTCATCCCCTTTTATCACAGCATTGACGCCCGCATTATAAATATATTCATATTCTTTTCCCATTTCCAATTTTCTCTCTGTATATAGGGACTGTGACCAGCTTTTTTCCGTTATCTTGCTTAACGGATAAAAACCGCCTGTATATGTAACCAAATATTTGTCATTGATAATCTCTACTGGGGTCTGGTAATCCCCAAAAAAAATATTTTTGGCATATGCCAAATATCTTTTATTATTCAAAGTTATTTTATTCCCCTTGAATTTTCCTTTCCTCAGCAGCCCCATCAGGTTGGGATAACCAAGCATACTATATACCATATACTCGTCAATATAGAAAAATGTCCCGTCTTTACAGAAACCAGAAAAACTGTTTATCGGATACTCCAGCTTTTTTTGGCAGATTTTTTTGCCTTTTGGGGACAACACCAACAAGCTATTCTTAGTTTTTCCATTTTCCCATTCATCCTTTGTGGCAATGTAAATGTTCCCTTTGCGGTCAGCGCCCACACAGGCAAGGATATGCCCTTTTACTTTTACCTTGCGCACAATTTTTCCTTTCTCTAAATCGTATACCATGACATTTATGATTTCATCTTCGGAGAAAGTATATCTATAAGAGTTATATGCATAATACAACAGTCCAGCATCTTCCCGAATGTATGCGCTTGCCAGATCTTGGGAAGCATCAAGGTTACCGCCCTGGAAATATTGTGTTTCTGGAAATTGATATTCGACTTTTGCCTTTTTTGATTTGATATCATAAGAATATAAGGTATGGTTGTTCAAAAGCTTTGCTGTCTTATGCTTTTTGGTCACATATTGGGACATTATATCTGTGGTATTTTGAAAACGAAACGCAATATCCCTCATATTCCTTGGCTTTGCATCTTTACCAGATACTAATTTGGAAGCATCTTGCTTTTGTTCCCCATCCGTGCCTGATACCTGGGCATCCCCTTTGTGCAGGGTTACATGTTCTTCTTGCTCTTTCTCTGCTTCCCTGTCTTGCAGCGGAATCTCCGGCAAAGGGATCCCTTCTGGTTTTGCTAATTCATATTTCTCTGCCTGTTCCCCGCTTTCTCCTAGAGTACCTGATACAGCAGTTTCTTCGATTGGATTTGCTAAATCATACTGTTCAAACTGCTCCTCATTTTCCCCTAACCTGGTTGATGCATGTCCTGCATTTACAATCCCGCAATCCAAACTGGTGAGAGCCAGCACCATCGCTAATAGAAATGCAACGCTTCTTTTCATAAATTTATCCACCTTTCTTTCTAGAATGAATATTTTTAATGATAACACAAATACATATATTTTCCAAGTATATTCACCTGCCTATCTACCAACGTCTTTCCATAATCGTTTATATTTATAGAAAATCATCAGCATCACCAATTATTATATTTTTCTTTTTACATTTCCGCAAAATGAGCGGTCCCATAATAGGCGCTAATGTTCCTGCAATAACGATGCCGCCAATCAAAGTTCCAATCACCTTAAGGATTAATATCCAGAAAGCCCCAATATGATAAAGATTGTTTGACATTTTTCCTTTCTCCTTTTCATATTTTATTTTTAGGCAACTTTGACACTGCTAAATGATCAAAATATACACAAAATTGAAAAAATAAGTAGTTTTAAAATTGTCTAATTTTTGCCAAATTCGTCTAAAATTCCAAAGACAAGCCGTTTCATAGTTGTGAATCAGCCTGATGTACAACCTTGAAACACTTACCCATAGGAGCAGAAAAGCTCCTCAAAACCGAGGAGCTTATGCTAATTCCTTCCAACGGAAAAGGCCTTTATTCTATAACTTCCATCCTTGTAAAAGAAATAGAGGCAATGGCTGCGCCTGCAAAGGTGAGGAGCCCCATTACAACAATCATAATGAAAAATCCTGCCTCAATGCCCAACAGCAAGCCAAAAATTACTGCCGCTGTAATGCCAATTCCCATGGCAATTCCCTGAAACAAAACTTTTACTAAAGAACGCCCCGTATTTCCCAATAAATTTCCAATCAATGCATCTGCAAGCATATTATAGTAAAGGCGGTTTGCTTGGAGGCAGATATACAAAAGTACCGTCAATATGGTCATAACCGGACCAATCTCAAATACAATGGCGCCTGGAACCGTCACCAAAATCCCATCCACAAGTGACCGAAAATGCTCAATCTTTGTTGCATACCAGACTTTTTTGAGCGGGCTGTCTGGAATCAGGTAGGTATAGGGATTTTCCAATTCCTTGGACCACTTGGTAGCATAACCGCTGAAAATAAAAGTTACATACGCTACCACCCCTGGAATAATAAATATTTTTGCCTCTCCGAATTCATCCATTGCCGAGTTAAAATATCCCACCACAGCGATGATAATTCCTAATCCACAGCATAACAAGGTATTCCAACCAAAAATAAACGTAGAACTCTTCTTATATTCCAGCAGTTGCCGGAAATAAATTGCTTTTGCAAAAGTCCCCTTATAGTCCACAGATGCTTTGCGCAGTTTTTGTTTTTTCTTCCATGGCACCGATGCAATCCCTTTTTGCCTATTTGCTCGAATCTTCTGGTAATCATCTGCAAATTTCATGGCGTCCTCATAGTAAGCGCCCGTACATTTCATCTTCCTCGCAGCTATAAACACCAGGACTGTGGTGAGAAGGTAGAGAATCGTACCGATGATGCTAATGGTATCTGCACCCAAAAATATCAGCCTGGTAACGGCAATTGTCCACCCCACAATGGGAATAAGCTGAATCACCGGCATAGAGAAATAATCCCGAATCAGCCCAAAGGAGGGCTCCCCTGTCACCATAAGGTAAACTGCTGCGCCTGCCACCACTGCCATAAAGAGGTACATCACAACTACTAGCCTTTTGAAAAATCTTTCGGTATAATGTTCATTTCCATAACAGAAAATGATAAGGGAGGCTTCCAGAATGCTTTCAAAAACTGTAAAAAACAGAAAATATACGAATCCTTGAAGGAAACTTACATGAAACCATAACATTCCCAAGGGAATAATCGCGATCCCAATCAAAAAATTGACCCCAAAGGATTTTACCCCTTCAAACATCAATACCATTTTGGGGCTGACAGGTGCCGAAAATAAAAAATGCACTTCGCTTGGGCGAAATAACAGCCCTTTTCGTTTCGAATAACTGATAATGTTTCCCGGAACCAATACCAGCACAATCCCAGACAGGATTGCCACCATATTTTCGGGCGTCCCAGAATCCCCTTCCCGAATCATCATATCCAAGCTGAAAAACATCATGGCAAGGTAACACACAACAAACGCCACCATCAGATATGCAGCAGGACGTTTTGCGGCACTTTTGATGCGATTGATAATGGTTCGTTTGTATAGGTAAATCAACCCTTTCATTTTGCCACACCGCCTTCCGTAATCTGGAAAAACAGCTCTTCAATATCCGCATCCTTCTCTTCTTCCCTGTTAAATGTCCCTAGAATTCTCCCTTTTTCCATAATAAACATGATATCCCAAAGTTCTTTCACCATTTCCAGCATATGGGTGCTGATAAGCACAGTCACCCCTTGGTGTTTCAATTCCAGAACCACTTCTTTTAATTCCTTGATGGCGGCAGGATCCAGCCCCACCATCGGTTCGTCCAAAAGAATTACCTTTGGCTGGATGGCAAGGGCACAGCAGATGCTCACCTTCTGCATCATTCCTTTGGAAAGTTCACGCCCAAGCTTATCTTGTTTATCCTCCAATTCAAACCGAACCAAAAGCTGATTTATTTCTTCATCCGTAATCGCAGAATCATACGCACGTCGGATATATTCGATATGTTCCCTTACAGTTAAGGCATCAAACATTGCTGGTATTTCTGGCACATAGGCAAAGACACGCTTTGCCTCCAACGTCTTTGCCGGCATCCGCTCAATCCCTACGCCTCCTTGGTACCGCAGGAGCCCTGCAATGCTCTTGATGATTGTAGATTTCCCTGCACCATTAGGTCCTAATAAAATTCCCACCTGCCCAGTAGGCACTGTAAAACTCACATGGTCTACTGCAAGATATTTTCCATATTTCTTCGTCAATTCTTGAATTTCTAACATAACTTCCTCTCCATTCCTTCAAGATTCACCCGCGTGCCTTGTCTCTGGATTCGGGTCAGCTTTGCTGGCAGATACAGGATCGAATCCATGCGCATCCTCGCGGAGCGTTTCTAATTTGACATGAAATTGTACTTACGGCAAATTAGAAAAACATCACATGTACTATTGTATTACTCATATAATACAATAGTACATGTGATGTTTTTTGTCAATACTAATCGAAGCAATTACTGTTTTTCGACAATCTCATTTTTATTTTTATAAATAGACTTCCCAGGAACTACTCCCCGCACCATAGACAATGGATAAATGTTGCTTCTGCTTCCAATGACAGTTCCAGGATTCAATACGCTGTTGCAGCCAACCTCAACTTCATCTCCCAGCATGGCGCCGAACTTTTTCAGCCCGGTAGCGATTTCCTCCCGGTCATCCTTAACTACTACCAGCGTTTTGTCAGATTTTACATTGGAAGTGATAGAACCTGCTCCCATATGCGATTTAAAACCAAGAATGGAATCTCCCACATAATTGTAATGGGGCACCTGCACACGATTAAACAGCACCACATTTTTTAATTCTGTAGAATTTCCAACCACTGCATGTTTTCCAACAATGGCATTGCCACGGATAAAAGCACAATGGCGGATCTCTGCTTCCTGGTCAATAATTACGGGTCCATTGATACATGCTGTGGGCGCTATCTTGGCATTTTTAGCAATCCAAACCTGTTCCCCTTTCTGTTCATAAATTGCAGGATCTAAGGTTTTTCCCACGGTACAGATAAAATCACTGATCTTTGGAAGCACCTCCCAAGGATACGTAAGCCCCTGAAATAGCTCTGCGGCGATCGTTTCAGACAAGGTATATAAATGTTCAATTCGGCATGATTTCATTTTGTTTTCCTCTTTTCTCTTTTCTTTTCCGAACTTTTATAGAAAGCGGCTGCATACTGGAAATAACTGCGCAGCATATACTGGTTACTCAGCCCCAGTACGCCGCTGGTACGGCTTCGAATAAAATGTTCCAATTTTACCATATACTCCTCTGGGGTAATACTGCCCTCTGCCACGTAAGTGAGACCTTTCTCCCAGCTTGCTGTTAAATCTGGGTTTAACAGCGACTTAATAGAGGCACTTACCACATCATAGATCATTTCCCCTAACAGGGTCGGTGTGATAACCTGTGTCTTTTTATTCAGGGCAAGGTATTTATTATTCACCAGCTTTTTTAAAATTTCTGCCCTGGTAGCGCTGGTTCCGATTCCGCTCCCCTTGATCTGGGCACGCAGCTCTTCATCTTCAATCAATTGGCCTGCATTTTCCATGGCAAGAATCATAGAGCCGGAATTGTAACGTTTGGGGGGCGCCGTTTCCCCCTCTTTGATATTTAATGCAGTTACGGGCAGTTCCATTCCTTTTTTTAGGCTGGACAACCGTTCCATAAATTTTGGGTTTAAAATTTGTGTTTTCTCTTTCTCTCCCTCTTGGGATTCTGTCTCCTTTTTCTTCTGGAAAGAATAATTCATAACTTTGAGGTAGCCTGGATCTACAAGGATCTTAAAAGAGGCAAAAAATTTCTCTTTTCCAGGCTCCCCTAGCCCCATTGCAGTAACCAGATTAATTTTCTGATAAATGGCAGGCGAACAGAAAATTCCCAGAAACCGCCGGACAACCACTTCATATACATACAAAGCCGTCTGATTCAAACTGCTGATTGCCGGAAATCCCTGCCCTGTAGGAATAATGGCATAATGGTCCGTAATCTGTTTGTCATTGACATACCTTGTCTTTGCAATATTCTTATAGCTTCCCTTTGTCAAAATCTCTTCTGCAAAAATTTTCACAGAGGGAATCTGTCTCAATCCATGGATATTCTTATGTATTTCCTTCGCCACTGCCGTGGATAGAACACGTGCGTCTGTCCTTGGATAAGTTACAAGTTTCTTTTCATACAATTCCTGTACCACTTGCAAAGTTTGGTCTGGGCTGATTTTAAACAATTTAGAACAATCGTTCTGAAGCTCGGCAAGATTATACAAAAGCGGCGGTTTTTTTGTCTCTTTTTTTTGCTCTATGGATTCTACTGCCGCTATCCATTCTTCTTTTGGTTTCTGGAAGGTTAAATCATCAATTAGTTTTTTTGCATCCTCTTTTTTCTTGAAACCGTTTTCTTTGTACAGTATAGGGGAATTGTAGTAGCGTGACCCTTTGACTGCACGCCACTCGCTTTCCACTGGGTTTCCCTGGACATCCAAGGTACTTAGCACACGGTAAAAAGGCGTTTTTACAAATTCCCGGATTTCCCTTTCCCGACGCACCACCATTCCCTGCACGCAAGTCATCACGCGCCCTACACTGATTACCGTATATTTGCTTCCCGTAAAATTTGAAATAACATTTCCATATTTTAAGGTTAAAAGCCTGGAAAAGTTAATTCCCATTAAATAATCTTCTTTTGCACGTAAATATGCCGATGCACAGAGGTTATCATATTCCGACAGATCTTTTGCTTCCCGAATTCCCCGTAAGATTTCCTCCTCTGTCTGGGAGTCAATCCACACACGGCGGCGTGTCTTATTTTTGACTTTTGCCTGGTTTTCCACCAGGCGGTAAATATACTCGCCCTCCCGCCCAGAATCCGTACACACATAGATGGTTCCCACATCTGGGCGGTTTAATAAGCCAGCAACAATTTTAAACTGCTTCTTTACGCCTGGAATTACCTCATACTTAAATTCTTCCGGGATAAAGGGAAGGGTGGAAAGGCTCCATTTCTTATATTTTTCGTCATAGACCTCTGGATAACTCATCGTAACCAAATGTCCCACACACCAAGTTACAATGGCTTCCGGGGACTCCATATAGCCATCATGGTTTTTCAGGTTCAGCCCTAATGCCTTGGCAAATTCTCTTGCCACGCTGGGCTTCTCTGCAATATACAAAGCTTTCGCCATAAATGATATCCTGCTTTCTATTAAATTGCCTGATTCATATCCACCAACAGGATACGCTGTTCTTTTGCCACCATTTTTACCAGTTTCTCATCAAACTCCTTTGCCGAAAACAGGTAATAGAAATTTGCTGAAACCTTTGCCTGTTCCATACTGGCAAAAAGGTTCTGGCACATTTCATAAGTTATCTTTGGCTCCTCCCAATTACAAAGACAAATCAGATTTTCCCTGATACTGTTTTGGGCAATAATGTCGATATTGCCTTTCTTTCCGATCCAGGTTCCCATCTTATGGATTTGCAGGGGAAGCTTATTCACACTGTCCAGATACTCCAGATATTCCATACATACCTTTCTAAAATAGCGATTCAGATGGTGTTCCAGATCCCCAGCAATATACTTGTCATAATATCTGTCTGGTTCCATCCGGTAAAGGTCAGATAAATGGGGATATACAAACTTAAACCAAAAATTAACAAACGTATCTTTGATCTGATATAAACCTTTCTGGGCATTTTCCCATCCTCCAGTCTCAAAAGAACAAACTTTTTCCACCATATCAAATGCCATAAGGTTTTTGAGATAAACGCTGATTTTAGCCCTGGAAAACCCAGTTTCTTGGTATAATTCATTTAGTTTTCTTTTTCCCCCTGCCAGCGCTTCCAAAATGGTATGATATACAGATAATTCCCTGAGCTGGTTTCGAATTAAATCCATGGCACGGTTGTGAAAATACCCATCTTCTGAAAGAATATGGGTACATACATTATATTTGATATCCTTTTGCCCGTCCCAGTGGTGAAGATATTCCGGCAACCCGCCGATAATGCCAAATACCTCCACATCCTGCCTAAAATTATAATCAGGAAAGTTTCGTGCTACCTCTAAAAACCCCAGTTCCTGCATTTTTACAATTCCACTTAGTTTCTTTGCCGATTTTCCGACTGCCTGGGGCATTTCCTGTTCGATCCAGGAAACGTTGGTACTGCATAAAAGAATCATAACTGGTCCAGGATAAAGTTTTTTTGCCTTTAATTTCAAAATACTTTCCCAAAATGTCTCATCCTTTTTCATAATATGCTGAAATTCCTCAATCACCAACACCAATTTGCTGGCATCTCCGCTTTTGACACGTTTGAAAAAAGTATCATAGTTTTCTTCTGTCAGCGATACCTGAAAGTATTTTTCGATTTCTGAACCCATCCGTATTTTTTGAGCTTTTACAGAAATTTCAGGTGCATAATAATAGAATGATTTTTTTCCTTTGCAAAATTCACGCGCTAACTCCCTGCTCTGGTTTTCCCTGCGACCATACAGTACCAGAATCTGATTTCCGCTCTGACTATATAGCTGTTCCAGATCATGTAATACTGTTTTTCTTCCTGACATAGCTATTCCTTGTTTTCCTTTCTTATCTGCTTTCCTTGCAAACTATAGGCGGTTTGCCCTTTCCCGTATATTCTTATTAAAATTGATGATCTTATGGTCATATTCTTCTTTCATAAAAGAGGATGTAATCATAAAATCTGCCGTGGCACGGTTGTTGGCGATCGGAATATCATATACCTGTGCAATACGCAGCAATGCTTTTACATCCGGGTCATGGGGCTGAGCAGCAAGAGGATCGGAAAAGAATATTACAAAATCAATCTTGCCCTCCACAATTTTGGCTCCGATCTGCTGGTCACCGCCTAGAGGACCACTGTTGTAGCCTTTTACTGGAAGGCCAGTCTGCTCTGTAATCATTCGGGAAGTGGTCCCTGTCCCACATAAAAAATGTTGTTTCAAAATTTCCTGATTCTTATCACACCAGTCAATCAATTCCTTTTTTTTGCTGTCGTGGGCAATCAAAGCAATATTTTTCTGCTTTCTTATCGTCAATGTGATAAAATCTGGCTCTTTCATTCTATTACCTCCTTTTTCATTTTCTTCTGTAATACTATCACGATTTAACTTTATACGCAACAAAATCATGGGAATCCTAATATTTTTGATTTTTTCATGAGGACACTTAGAAATTCTTCTGTCCCTAACACTTGGAACAACGTTTGTATTTCTTTGTACAATTTGTCAAGAAGGTTTTTAGGAACCACCTTTTGACACCTGAATCCTATATGACAAAAAACAGGGAACCTTGTATGGAGGAACCCTGTTTCTCTGATTATTTTGCAGTGATATAGCCCTGTGCCTTTAAAAGTTCTGCACAAAGTACCGCACCTCCTGCAGCGCCACGGACAGTATTATGGGATAATCCTACAAATTTCCAGTCATAGATTGTATCCTCTCTCAGACGACCAACACTGATCCCCATTCCATTCTCATAGTTTACATCTTCACTTACCTGGGGACGGTTATCCTCTTCCAGATACTGGATAAATTGTTTGGGTGCGCTGGGAAGGTTTAATTCTTGAGGGACACCGCTGAAATTTACTAATTTTTCAATCAACTGTTCTTTGGTAGGTTTTTTCTTAAATTTTACAAAAACAGCCGCTGTATGCCCGTTTAACACTGGAACACGGATGCACTGGCAGGTAATAGCAGGTATTGTGGCAGGTACAATAACGCCATCTTTGATTTCTCCCCAGATACGCAGAGGTTCCTTTTCCGATTTCTCTTCCTCTCCGCCAATGTAAGGAATGATATTTCCAACCATTTCCGGCCAATCCTGAAAAGTTTTTCCTGCGCCGGAGATTGCCTGGTAAGTAGTTGCAACCACCTCATAAGGCTCAAACTCTTTCCATGCTGTCAAAACAGGCGCATAAGACTGAATCGAACAATTCGGTTTTACTGCCACAAAACCATTGCTGGTTCCTAACCGTTTCTTCTGGAATTTAATGACCTCCATATGACCTGCATTGATTTCAGGAACAACCATTGGGACATCTGGCGTCCAGCGATGGGCGCTGTTATTGGAGACAACCGGTGTTTCTGTCTTTGCATATGCCTCTTCAATCGCTTTGATTTCCTCTTTGGACATATCCACGGCACTGAAAACAAAATCCACTTTGGATGCCACTGCTTCCACTTCATTTACATTCATGACCACAAGATCTTTTACTGCTTCCGGCATAGGAGTGTCCATTTTCCAACGACCTCCCACGGCATCTTCATATCTTTTACCTGCAGAACGAGGGCTTGCCGCGATGGTTGTCACTTCAAACCACGGATGCTGCTCCAACAAAGCAATAAAACGCTGTCCAACCATACCTGTTCCACCAAGAATTCCTGCCTTTAATTTCTGATTCATTTTTAATCTCCTCGCCCTCCCTGCAAAGTAAATCGAAATGATGTAAATGATTCAACATACCAAATCAACTGGGAGTATTTTCTTCCTATTTTGTCCGTTGTACACGTACAATTGTATTTCTGATAGATATACTAATATATTTCACAAAAAAATGCAATCCCAAATTTTATACAAATATCACAGATTTTCTTATAGAAATCTGTATAATCTGTATAATCAAAAACGATGCTGATCTTTTAACAGCGCTCATATACCAATTTTACAGAATTTGAAAACCAATCAAATACCCCGCAACAATCTGACGAGACATGTCTTAGCTTGTTTTTCGAAAGTCCGCCCCAAGGGGCGGGGTATTTGCACCCAAAGGGCACTTACCCTCGCGGCTGTCTGCACTCCGTTTCGGTCCATGCTTCACATGCGCCGCTGGCGCATAGCACCGTCAAATATCCATGGAAACATGGCTATTTTCCTAAGTGCCCTTTGGGCACATTGCTCACGGGAATAAACACTGGCGCGAATCCTATGCCAAACTTCAACGAAGGGAAATTGGAAACAAGCTCTGTCTCTTTTTCTATTTCAGCAATTCACTCTCCCAGTCTGGAATCTCCTTTTTCCAGTCCTGCTTGAGATATTCCTGATGAATAGCAATGACCTGCTTCATTGCCTCCTGTCCTGGTGCGCCGATGGTCAAACGCTTCTTTACACAGGTCTCCATAGAGACAGCTTCAAAAATATCCTCCTCAAACACGGGACTGATTGCTTTTAATTCCTCCAGAGACATGTCGTCTATGGCAATCTTTTTGTCAATACAGTACAACACGATTCGTCCTACAATTCCATGGGCGTCCCGGAAGGGCACACCATGGTTTACCAGGTAATCCGCAGCGTCTGTGGCATTTGTAAAACCATTTTTTGCACTTGCTTCCATATTATCCTGACAAAATTTCAGGGAGGACAACATCCCTGTAAACAGGGCAAGGCAGCCTTTTGCCGTATCAATGGCATCAAAAGACAGTTCTTTATCTTCCTGCATATCTTTATTGTAAGCAAGAGGAATGCCTTTCATTGTGGTAAGCAAGGATATGAGGGCACCATAAACACGCCCTGTTTTTCCCCTGACAAGTTCCGCAATATCTGGATTCTTTTTTTGAGGCATAATACTGCTTCCGGTACTGTAGGCGTCATCAATCTCCACAAACTGGTATTCATTACTGTTCCAAATAATGATTTCCTCTGAAAAACGGCTTAGATGCATCATAATTGTAGAAAGCGCCGACAAAAATTCAATCAAATAATCCCGGTCAGACACACCATCCATACTGTTTAAAGTTGGTCTATCAAACCCTAAAAGTTCTGCTGTATAGTATCGGTCCAGGTCATAGGTGGTTCCTGCCAAAGCGCCGGAACCTAAAGGACAATCATTCATGCGCTGATAAATATCCTGCATCCGCAGGCGGTCTCTTCGGAACATTTCAAAATAGGCGCCTAAATGATGCGCCAGGGTAACAGGCTGTGCTTTCTGCAAATGGGTAAATCCTGGCATATAAGTATCCAGATGTTCCTCCATGGTTGCCAGAATTACCTTTAACATTTCACACAGCAATCCATCCACGGCAAGTACTTCCTGTCTGATAAAAAGACGCATGTCCAACGCTACCTGGTCGTTACGGCTTCTTCCAGTATGTAATTTTTTCCCTGTATCTCCAATACGGTCAATTAACGTCGCCTCCACAAAACTGTGAATATCCTCATATTCATGGGAAATTTCAAGAGTGCCTGCTTCCACCTCCTGTAAGATTCCTTTTACTGCAGCCACTAAGTCTTTTGTCTCTTGTTCTGTCAAGATACCTTGCTTTCCCAGCATTTTGACATGTGCGATACTTCCCAACATATCCTGCCGATAGAATTTTTTATCAAACGAAATGGACGCATTAAAATTATAAACCAACTGGTCTGTCTCTTTGGTAAAGCGTCCGCCCCATAATTGTGCCATAAAGTTCCTCCTTACATTTTTATATTTCTTTTCGTTGTCCTGCCCTTTTTTACTGCCCCTCGCTCTCCAAGTTTTTATACAAAAATTACTGTGAAAGCAGCCGTTTCTTTTGTTCCCGTTCTTGTTTTGAAAAAATACAACCGCAGTAATCCTGCCGATACATCCCATATTCTCTGGATATTTCTACTGAACGCTTATATCCGTCCTTTTTCTTAAAATCAGAGCAGAGATAAGAAATCCCATATTCCTCTGCAAGTGTTTCTCCGATCTCATTTAGTTTGTCTGCATTTTTCAGAGGGCTGATAGACAACGTGGTGGTGAAATAATCCATTTGATATTTCGTGGCATATTCTGCCGCTTCCCGCAGGCGCAGCCCATAACATAAAAAACAGCGCTCGCCGCCTTCTTGCACATGCTCTAAGCCCTTGGCCATTTCATAAAACCGTTCTTTGTCAAAATTTCCCTCCAAAAAATCAATCTTGTGAAAGGTTTTGTCTTTTGGAACAGATTCTGAAAATTTCTGGATAAATAATTTCTGTTCTTCTACCCTTTTTTCATATTCTCTCTCAGGATAGATATTGGGATTGTAATAGAGGACTGTAATCTGAAAATACGACGATAAATACTCCAGCACATAGCTGCTACAAGGGGCGCAGCAGCTATGCAGCAGTAAACGCGGCGTCACATTCTGTTCTTGTATCTTTTGTATCACCTTTTCCAGTTCTTTCTGATAATTCCGCTTCATTCAACCCTCCCATTATCTGCGGAATGCATACAAAGTTGTCTCCTCCATCTTAAAAGGATAATTCTTTAACTTTGCCTGGTTTTCCAAAATAGATTTTACATCTGTCTTCCACAATTCTTCTGGAATTTCCACTGTGCCAAGCAGTTCATCCAGATATGCTGTAAAGTCCTCCACAGTCTGAAATCCAATCTGTTTAAGCACAAACTGTACGTCCTCTTTGTTCTTATAATATGTTAAAAACCCTGGAAGGAAAATTCCTACCGCTTTACCATGGGAAACTTTCATTTCATATGTAATTGGATAGCTAAGCCCATGTGGCAGGGAGGTGCCCGTATGAGTAATTGCCATACCTGCTGTAGCTGCAATCTGCATAAGATGTTCAAATACATGGTCAGAAAGGGTCAATACTGGTTCTTTTCCAGCACGCCGGCACTGTACGAGCGCCTCCTTGATTTCCGAAAACAGGGAAAGCCCTTTTTCCGAATACATCCGATTATAGGAATTAGCGTTGGTGTTCAGATAACTTTCAATTAAATGCGCCAAGGCATCCACAGCCGTGTCAATCAAAGTATCCAGGCTTGCCGTTTTTAAATAACGGCTGTCAATCAACGCCAAACTGGGATAAATTTTGTGGCTGATGCTCTGTTTTGTCCTTCTGGCATGGATCGTTAAAATTGCGTATGGCGTTACCTCGGAACCTGTTCCAGCCGTAGTTGGAACTTCTGCTACTGGAAGTGCAGGCAGCTTTCGTTTTTCATACAATACACTCTCCCTTTCCACAGGGTTTGCAATCATCATGGCAATTGCCTTTGCTGCATCCATCGGCGAACCGCCGCCAATGCCAATTACAAAATCCACTTTCTGCTGAATTCCCAGTTCCCTTGCTTCCATGACAGTCTCAATAGAAGGATTTTCTTCAATTTTATCAAATATGGTACAAGAAATATCCTCCGACTCTAAAGCATTCTGTACGTCTTCCAAGGAACCATTGACCCTGGAGGAATGTTTTCCAGTCACAACCAAGGCACTGGTTCCCAGAGCCGCCAAGTCTTTACTGTGATTTTTTACACAGTGGGTTTCACTGTATACATTGGTTGGCATATAAATTTGCATATGTACCCTCCTTATTATTTTTCAAAATGCTGATAATCTTTTACAGAATTCCAGTTTCCACCCCAGGTAAATCCATAGTTAGTAAAAAGCTGGTAACACAAGTCGTTTTCATCAATTTTATGTTCAAATTCTTTGCTTCTGTCTGCAAACTCTCCACTATTTGACGGGCTTACCACCAACTCGCCATTGCTGTCCGTTTTAACATATGGATTATATTTTGGATTGATGTCAATGGCAAACCCCAGGCTGTGGCGGGATAAACGGCTGCTGCCTGCGATGTTACGGTAATTAAAGGCACTGGTATTGTTATCAGACATGGACGCTTCATCGTCGGCGCCATATTCGTCTATCAAAACCATTTTTTCAATGGGATATGTCTGTCTGTAAAGTTCCCTCATAATTTCCAGTACCTCTTCTGCGATGGACTGGTTGACCAACAGCTCCCCAATATGGGTTTGCCCGTCAAATCCAAAATACAGTACCCGCAGATAGCGAAGTTCCTCTATAGAAATATCAGGATTCTCCTGATAAGAAACCCCTAAAATCCTCTGCAGTACCGGCACTTCTATAGTTTGAATGTAAAACAAGTTGTCCACCACAGTTTCTTCCAGACTGGAAAGATCCAGAGTACTTCCAGCATCCATCTGTTGTATCTCTTCCACAGAGAGAATGGTTTCAGGGGCAATGGCAGGAACATTTTCCACATTGCCTTCTGTTTCTAAATTGTCAGACGCATTCCGTTTGCTGTCTTCTGATTTAATATTCTCAGACGCATCCTGCTTGCCGTCTTCTGATTTAATATTGTCAGACGCATCCTGCTTGCCATTTTCTAATTCTAAATTCTTAGAAGTCTGCTTTTGTTCTCCATTTTTCCCATCTTCCTTTTCCACAAAAGATGTTTCTGTCTGAATCGGCTGGTTTTGGCTGGCAGTATCTTCTTTCTCATCCGTCTTTTCCACAAAAAATTCTGGCTCTTCCAATTCAGGAATCTCTGACTGTTTCCACAAAAATAATATGATTAGAAGTAAAACTGCTATTCCAAACACTCTTTGAAACAAAGGCCTGTGTTTCATGAACAACCCTCCATTTATAGCACTTATTTACTCCCTGCTTTAAAGTTATAAACAGGAATTAATCTCTGCTGAATTGTCACTGTCTCTGTAACCTGCTCCAGGATCTCCTCCAATCCCCTATATGCAAAAGGAGCCTCATCCAAAGTATCCTTTCCAATACAGGAACAGTAAATCCCTTTCATCTCTCTTTTAAAATCTGAAACGGTAAACTGGTTCTTCACATATTCCCTTTTTATCAGACGCCCTGCGCCATGTGGCGCAGAATAGTTCCAATCTTCATTTCCTAATCCAACTCCAAGAAGGATTCCATCCCGCATGTTCACTGGAATTACCACTTGTTCACCCATTCTTGCCGATATGGCTCCCTTCCTTAAAATCGTTTCCTTTTGGGAACAATCAATATAATTATGGACAGAAGAAAAGACATCCTGCACCTTCCACTTCATTCCTCTCACAAGCTCATCCAAAATTGCCTTTCGATTGAGTTTTGCATATTCCTGTATGATCAATAAATCATGCAGATAAGCTTCCATAAGGCTTCCCTCAAGATATGTCAACTCATATGGAATATCCAGTCCATGTTCTTTTATGTATTTGTGCCCTTCCCTCAAATAATATTCTACAACTTCCCTTCCCAGGTGACGGCTTCCCGAATGAATAGCCGCATAGAGAAATCCTTCTTTGTCCTGGTCAATTTCTATAAAATGATTTCCACCGCCCAGTGTTCCAATACTCAGGTTTGCTTTCTGTGCGTGAATATGATGGTAACATTTTAAATCAGAAAGCACAGCTTCCTCACAAAATCTATGCGCCTTTTTCCTGATTTGAAAACCAGAGGGGATATTTTCACGAATAATCGTGTCAAGCTTTTGAAATTCCGCTTTTTTCTGTTTCAGTTTTGCAATGGTAATTCCACATCCAAGGTCAATGCCAACTACATTTGGAAGCACTTTATCCCTTAAAACAGCAGTAAAACCAATCGTTCCCACCTTTCCTGGATGCACGTCAGGCATGACCCGAACCTTACAGCCTTCAAATGCTTCACAATTACAAAGCTGCTGAATCTGCGCCACTGCATAGTCTTCCACTGTATCTGTAAATATTTTTGCAGAAGTATAAGTTCCGTTTACTGTTTTCATCTATAATATCCTTTCTCCGAAACCAGAGATACAAGATTGGTCCAAAGCAGCAGCATGGATTAATTTTTATATGCAAGCCGCCTTAAGGACAACCTGGTCTCCGCTATTTATTGGTAACTTATTGGTTTTTAAACTGCTTACACTCATAATTATCCTCCTTTTCTTCTAAAAGCTGCCTCATTAAAAACTGTCATATAAAACCCTCTTTTGTTCTATATTCCAACCCTTAATGCAACAACCCAATAACTGACGATAGCTGCAAATACATTATATGTATTTGCAGCTATCGTGTCAACCTCATTCAAACTTATACGTGAATGGTATTATTGAAATCTTAAATATTCACATGATCAGATTTGTTACTAGAAATCCTTTATTTACTTGTAATTCTAATATTCTTTGTTTTCTGGATACCCGCCGCTTTCACGGTAACTTTCACAGTTCCAGCCTTATTCTTTGCCTTTAAGGTTGCCGTGCTGCCTTTTCCTTTGATTGTTGCCAGTTTTGCATTGTTGACAGACCATTTCACACTGCCTTTGATGTTCTTGAGCTGCACTTTCAGGCGAATGGATTTCCCTTTCTCTACTTTGGAAGCGCCTGAAATCTTGATGGAAGGTTTTTTTACTGTAATTTTACATTTCACCTTTGCTTTTTTGTTGGATTTGCTTGTAATGGTAACATACGTTGTCCCCTGCTTTTTCGCTGTCACTTTTCCTTTTGCATCCACCATTGCCACTTTGGAATTACTGGTCTGAAATTGGACTTCTTTTTCTGTAGCGTTTGACGGTACAATGGTTGGATTCAGAAGATAAGTTTCCCCAACAGCAAGAGATTTTGTTTTCTTCTTCAATTGGACACTTTTCACAGGAACGATAATCTTTACCGTCTTTGTCGCTTTTATGGTTCCAATCTTTGCTGTTACTTTTACCGTTCCGACTTTTTTCTTTGCCTTCAAAGTTGCGGTGGTCCCGCTTTTGCTTATGGTCGCATATTTACTTGCACTGACAGACCATGTAACCGTTCCTTTTATATTTGTTGTGATGGCTTTTAGTTTGATGGATTTTTCGCTCGCCACTTTGGAAGCGCCTGAAATTTTGATAGAAGGCTTCTTTACAGTAATTTTACATTCTGCTGTGACTTTTCCATTCTCCTTGCTTGTCACTGTGATGGTTGTGCTGCCTGCTTTCTTTGCAGTAACCAGTCCGTTCGCATCCACTTTTGCAATTCCTTCGTTGCTTGACAGATAAGATACTTCCTGATTTGCAGCATTTTCTGGCAATATTGACACCTTCAACTGTAAGTTCTCCCCTACAGACAATTCTTTTCTTGTTGGGTTTACTTCCAGGCTCTTCACTCCAATGGAGGAATTTCCCCCTTCATTATGTACCGTAATCCGGCATTTTATTTTTATCTTGCTGTTATCTTTGCTTGTCACAATAATAAAGGTGGTTCCTTCTTTCTTTGCTGTCACCAGTCCAGCCTCATCCACCTGGGCAATCTCCTCGTCCTCTGAGTGATAGGAAACCTCCCGATTCTTAGCGTTTGCCGGCAGCACATTTACTTTCAATTTTACAGTTTTCCCTACAGAAAGCTCCTTCTTTTTTGGTCTAATCTTAAGTTTCCTTACAGCAATTGGCGGATTGTCATCATCGGTGTTCCCGCCACTTTTTGATACTGTAATTTTACATTCTGCTGTGACTTTTCCGTTCTCCTTGCTTGTCACTGTGATTGTGGCTTCGCCTTCTTTTTTTGCCGTAACCAGACCAGTCCCACTTACCTCGGCAACACTTTCATCATTAGAATGGTAAGATACTTCCTTATTTTTTGCGTTAGATGGCAATATTGTTACCTTCAACTGCAGGGTATCACCTATAGATAATTCCTTTTCAGTTGGGCTTATCTGAACACCTGTGACAGCGACTGGCTTGTTGTCATCGCCACCGCCTGCATTTTCCACCTGATATCCTTCGCCTAGGGACACCTGTACTTTTCCGCCCTCCAGCTTAAAATCGTAACCTCCTGAGAGCAGTTTAAATTTGGCGCAGTTCAAACCATTGTGCAGTTCCATTCCATCATAGACAGCTCCTTCTGGCAAATTCGTATCTGCTGCCACATCCTCACCCACGGGAAGGTATAAATCTGCTGTGGTATTTGCAGGAATCTGCGCGTGATAAGAAGTAAGTACTTTGTCACTGCATTTCCAAGAAGATTTTATTGTTCCATAATAAGACTCATAACTGCTGTCCATAGAATGGATTCGTTCCTGGTTATTGTATTTTTCTCCCATATCAGGCACTGGCTGTAGGATAATATTCTGAAATCCTGGATGCCTTTCATCTGCACTGATACCTGCCATATAGCGATACATCCATTCCAATATGGAACCATACGCATAATGGTTAAAAGAATTCATCTCACTGTGCCCAAATCCAGTACCAGGCGTATAAGAATTCCAGCGTTCCCAGACGGTAGTGGCTCCAGCCAAAACCTCAAATAACCAGGATGGCTGCTGCTCTTGCAGTAAAAGGTCATAGGAAACATCTGCATAACCAACCTCAGATAACACCGGCGCAATCACATTGGAACCAAGAAAGCCAACTGCAAGGGTATTCTTCCCATATTTTGCTCGCACACTGTCTGCAGAAGGATTCTCATTTTTGATATTATCAACCAGCAGCTTTTCAG
The DNA here is from genome assembly GCA_951801955.1 of uncultured Lachnospiraceae bacterium. Classification (GTDB taxonomy): domain Bacteria; phylum Bacillota; class Clostridia; order Lachnospirales; family Lachnospiraceae; genus Petralouisia. The sequence continues at coordinate 85,169 of CATOOV010000001.1, read as the reverse complement.
CCTCCTTCTTCATCTCTTCACTGTCATAAAAACCAAGTTTCAACATCCAAATCAGGGAAGTCTGAGAATTATTCTCCCATACGCCTTCTTTACCAGAACCATACTGGAATTGAAGCCCAGTATTACCCTCTTTTGATTTGATTGTCAAGTTTCCATCTTCAAATACCACATGGGTTTGAAGGAATTTCTCTTTTATGGCTTCAAACTTCTGGCTGTATTCTTCTGCCTTTTCTGTCTGCCCTATGGTGGTTGCAATCTTTGCCATCAACTGATGCATATAGCCATAGTAATAATCATTCATAACCTCTACGCTGGTTCCCTGGAAGGACAGCCAGTCGCCGTAATTCATACTACCTTCCGCCGGCGCCTGATTCTCGCCCCGCTCTTTTCCCCGCATATAGTCCATATAATGAACCAGGGCATCCCAGTTTTCTGTAAGGAATGAGGAGTCTCCCGTCTGCTGGTACAAAACCCAGGGAACAATAATTAAAACATCACTCCAGCCTGCAGCCCATCCCTGGAAAAATCCATCCAAATTATCTGCAACGCCTGGCACATACCCCTTAATCAAGGTATTTTCATTGTAAATGTCCTGCATCTCCTTTAAAAAAGCCGTGGAGTCAAAGTTGTAAACTGCGGTCTGGGCAAACGCCTGTGTATCACCTGTCCAGGACAAGCGCTCATCACGCTGGTTACAGTCACTTGGCGTAGTATAGTAATTACTCATCTGTCCAAAAAGCACATTGGAAAACAGTTTGTTCACATTTTCATTGTTTGTCTGAATGTTTCCTGTCTGTTTGGTAACAGAAGACAATGCCTTGGAACAAAGCGAATAAATCGTGATATCGTCGCTTGCGGTAACCTGCACATATTGATACCCGAAGTAAGACATGCTAGGCTGGTACAGTTCCTTGCCATTTCCTGCAAAAACATAAGTTGCCGTAGAACGGGCGCCTCTAAGGCTTTTCTGGTAAATGGAACCCTTTGGTCCATCCGCCTGGGTCGCTCCATTTCCAACAGAACTTCCGTCATTCAGCATTTCTGCAAAGTGCAGCGTCGCTTTTGCTCCTTCTGTTCCAGAAAATTCAATCCTGGGCACTGCAGACAAATTCTGTCCCATATTTACCACCAAGGTCTGTCCTTTTTTCAGTTCTAGCCCTTCTCCAAAAATATTTTGTCCTGAACCTGCATCGAAAGATTGATCTATTTCTATTTCGCCTCCTGGGTACTCAGAGGCTCCTTTCACACCAGAATATGTATATGCTGATACTGGGTATTGGTCAAAATCCTCTGAAAATTTACCAGGAATGGCGTTTTGGGCACGAATAGTTCCTGAAAATGTAGTTTCTGACATCTCCATGTTTTGGTACAAAGTATCATTCCTTACAATTCCCTGGTCGAAATTTTCAAGGATCGTATTCCAGTTTACCCCATCTGCTGAAGCCTGCACGGTATATACTTTTGGATAGTTGGCGCAGACCCCGTAAGAAACAGAATCTTTCGAGGATCTTGGATAAAATTTCAGCCCTGAGAGCTGAATTTCATTTTCAAAATCAAACTGTATGGTAACGGGCTGTTCTAACTTACAAAACTGTTCTCCCTTTCCAAAAATATCGGTGGAATACCCCCGGTCCTCAGAAACCCCATAATCTCCATCTGTCAAATTTGCTGCTTTCCACTGGTCAATCCCGCTTAATGTATTATCGCTGACAGTTGGAATTACATTAGAAGCCACATTCACTTCCCCATCCAACAGTTCCAGCTCCATAATCTGCATTCTGTTTTCATTATCCTCCGCAACGGCAGGACCTGTCTCGGAAACAGAAATTTTTACATGTTTTGCAGAAACTTTTTCTTGAAAATCTGTCCCAATACTAAATGCCGTTACCTCTGGATGAAGATGTTTGTTCCGCAGATTTTCTACAAAATAGGCATTTGCCTCTGTAAGTTCCGTCCATCCCGCCGTTGTGGTGGTTTCTGCGGCGCCTTCACCCCCGCTTAAATTTACAGTAGTCCAGTTTGTACCGTCTTTTGACACTTGAAGGCAATATTTTTTAGGATAATTGGCACATTCATAGCCAGAGACAGAATTCACATTTGTTCTGGGATAAATCCGCAAACCTCCCAAGGATGCAGATTCTTTCAGTTGAAACGTAATGCTGATCGGCTGGTCTAACACGTGGCTTTTCCCGCCTGCCTTATTTCCAAACTGCTCAGAAGTGTACCCATTGTCCTCATCCATGCTAAGGTTGCCGTCTGTCAAGTTCGCCGGTTTCCATGAGGCAATCTCCCATTTATTGGATATATCTGGCACAATCCCTGCCACTACGTTTGTGCCTGCGGTGTCTAGCAGTTCCAATTCCATAATCTGCAGGAAGTTTTCCCGGTTGGCATCTGCAGGTCCCGTCTCTTTTACCAAAATCCTGGCGTATGCCGCCTGTCTCGGTTCAAAGGTATTTTTAAGGCATGTGCCTTTGTCTGGATTCTCCTGTGCAGTCCCTGCATTCACCCATTTACTGTCATCATAACCTGCCTGGGTATAGTCCCCTAGTTCCTCTGCAAAAACAGCATTGTAATCTTCACCATAATAAATGCCGTTTCCCGTGATTCCACCCTCTAAGGTTCCCTTCCAGTCCTTTGTATTTGTCTGAATATTTTGGACGCTGCCATCACTGTAAACTACTTTTAACAATGCCTTGACTGCCGGCTGGGATGCCGTGCTTGCCATTCCATTTTTCCAACCGGTTCCAGCTTTCACGGAAACTGCCGCTGTCTGGTTTCCTGTAAGGAACGAAGTCACATCATAAGCCTGATACCCAAGGCTGACATCCACATTTCCATAACCTGGATTCATATGATGGTATACAAGGGAGCCATCCTCGCCATATTCCCCTACACGATTTCCATTGACATATGCCTCATATACGCCCAAAGCTGTGATATAAAGCCGTGCTTTGGTGATTTCTTTGGACTGAAGAGCCTGTTCTGTACGGAATACAGGGGCTGCTTGGCTCCTGTTGAGCCGGATAAACGATGCGTCTTTCCATTCCTGCTGGTTCGAAACACCTGTCTCAAAGCTTGCATTCTCTGAAAAAGTTTCCCCTTTCTCATCCCACACCATAACAGTCCATTGGTACTGTGTCCCCTCGTTAAGTTTGCCCCCGCAGGCAATTCCAGTGGATTTGCTGTCTTCTACTTTACCACTGTCCCAAACGGTATGTTCCCCCTCTTTCACCACAATTTGATATGCAGTTTGTTTTGCACCAATGCGGTTGGAATCCATTTTCCAGGCAAAATGGACGGAATCTGCCTCAATCCCAATGGGATTTGACAAATATTCCGTTGTCAGCCCTGAAATATGTACTTGAACTTCTTGTGCCTGAGGCGTTACCGCTGATACAGGCATGGAACCAAAAGCAAGGCATGCCGCAATAACTAATGCCGCCACTTTTTTTCCAAGAAACCTCTGTTTCATTTGTTCTTCCTCCTTGTGAATTATGTATCATTATCTATTATTATAAAAAAGGAAAAACAAAAAACATATATAAAATATTTTTTATTTTTGGTATTTTTTTTGGTAGTCTGTTACAAATCCTTTCGGTATTTGCTAGGCGAAATTCCGTATGTCTCTTTAAATACCCTGGTAAAATAGAAATAGTCGTGATACCCAGCTTGATGTGCGACATCATCAATAGAAAAGCGTTTGTCTTTGAGCAATTCCTTTGCAAGTTCCATTCGCTTTAAAGTAATAAATTTCGAAAAAGAAATCCCAAGTTCTTTTTTTAACAGGGAACTCAGATAACCGCTGCTGATATTGTGTTTTTCTGCAAGCTCCTGAAGGGTGATATCTTGCGTATACCGTTGTTTGATCTCTGTTACGATTTCTGAGATTCCTACAACACCTTCCCAAAATCCTTCCTCAGAAACAGAGCAGTTCCCTTCTAATTTCAATTTTTCTTCCAAACGGGAAAGAAGTTCATATAGTTGTTCTTCCTTTATGGGTTTTAAAATATAGTCAAATGCTCCAAACCGCAATGCAGTTCTGGCATATTCAAACTCTGCATATCCACTGATCAGGACTGTTTGAATATCCAGTTTCTCTTCTGTAATTTTTTGAATTAAGTCCAGCCCTGTCAGCCCAGGCATACGGATATCTGTAAAAAGTACCTGGGGACGCAAGGACTGCAGCTCTTTGAATGCCGTAGTCCCATTATCTGCCTCCCCCACAATTAGATAGGGAAGCCCTGATTTTTCAATTAGTTTTCTAAGCCCAAGAAGCACCCACCGCTCATCATCTGCCAAATATACTTTTATCATGTACGTTCTCCTCAATCACAATTCCATCATCTATCCTCCGCCTATTTCTAATAATCATTGCCATATTCCCTGGTTGGATTTCCCCTTTGTGTCATCCATTTTCCCCCTAGCAATCATTGTCCATATACCTTGATTGGATGTTCCCCTTTGTATCATCAATCTCTGCTTTCGTAATAATTGTAATACGCGTACCCATACCCACTTCACTTTTTATATCAAATGTGAACTTATCCTCATACAATAATTTCAGCCTGTGGTAGATATTGGCAATTCCAATACGGTCTTTTTGATCTGGACTTTTGATTTCATACATAAGTCTGTGCAACCGTTCTTGTGATATTCCACAACCATCATCTTCAATAACAAAACATATGCCATCATCATGATATGGCTGAATGGAAATATCCACAAGCCCCTCTTCAACTTTTTGTTCCAAGCCATGAAACACAGCGTTTTCAACTAATGGCTGAAGCAGAAGTTTCATCATCTGCTTTTGGCTGACACGAGGAGCCAGACTCACATCAACGCTGATTTTTCCCATAAAGCGATACTCAATAATTTTTGCATATTCCCTGATATTTTCAATTTCCTGCGCCACTGTCACAAGATTGCTTCCTTTGACAGCATAGCGAAATAAGGAAGATAAGGCCATAGTAACCTCTGCAATCCCATCTGCTTCATAATACAATGCCATATCCCGGATGCATTCCAGCGTATTATATAAAAAATGGGGATTAATCTGATTTCGGTAAGCAATCACCTGTGCCTGTTTTACAGCAAGCTCCTTTTCATACATCTTTTTTTGTGCTTGTTGAACTTTCTCATTCATCTCCCTTCGTTTGTCCAGCATTTGATTCAGGCTGCATGACACTGTGCCGATTTCATCCCTTCGTTCCAGATACAGCCGTTCCTCTGGTTTGTCCATATTTGTACGAATATAATAATCAATGGCATGGATAGGACGCAACACATGAAAATAAAAAAAGCATAAAATTGCCAACAACAATAATAGAGAGATTCCGTATAGAAGCAGCATTATGGTATCAATTCCAGACTGCTGGGAAACCAGATCTGATTCTGGTATCCGGCAGACAATCTGCCATCCACTTATAGATGACACTATTTTTTGTACCTGGCAGTCTTTAGACTCCTCCAACATTTCTTCTTCAAGGCTTGTATCTGGTGAGAGCTGGGAAGAAGACAAAATACATCCCTCCTGATCAAGCAGATAAATTTCACTGTTTTTGGTAAGGCTGATATCATTCAATAACTCATCCAAAGAATCCGGGGATAAGATAATAATACACACGCCCTTTAAATTGTGGTAAGTTGGAGTATCTAAATCATAAATCGGATAATAAAAAGAATAATACAGATGGTTTGCCTTTTCAGAAAGGAATCCAGGACCAATTTCCACTTTTGTGATTTTAGGTACTCTTTCATCTGGTATTGCAAACTCTTTTCCAAAACCGGCAATCCGTTCCATATCTGCGCCATAAAGATAAATGCTGCAAATATCATTTTCTAAAAGAAGGGTATTTGTAAAAACCACAGAAAGTGCCGCCGCATCAGGCACCCGGCTCAAACTATCCTGTGTTAGATATTGTTCCGTTGTTGGAGAATAGGAAAAGGAAGCGGCAACATTTTCTAAATTTTCAAAAAAACTGTCCAACCGGGACTCAGCGATCAACAGCCTGCCCCAGCTCAGTTCCAGTGTATTTTGCCGTATCAGTTTCCCAGTCTGGCGTTTGGTAAGCAAAAATGCACATAATAAAAGTGCAAAAATAATAATTACCAGAAACAAAAGCTGTAAAACCAGCTTTTCTCTTATTTTTTGAATTATTCCCATAAACAGAAATCCCCCACATACCAAACCTTTAATTTACCTTTTTTATCGAATCCCCATAAAATTTATAGTTTTTTTGTACCTGCTGATTGATTTTCTGATCTAATTTTTCAATCCCAAGTTCTTTAAGGTGGGACAGAAAGTATTGATACTCTTCTTCAAATTCCTCGTCTGATTTTGCGGCGATGATTTTCGCAATCTGGCTTTTCTTGAAAGCAAGAACATCCTCTTGGATTTTTCCAATCTTATTTTCAGGATTAATATAATGGTTGGGAAGGGATAAAAGGCATGTATCATAGAGATAAGTGTCAGGATAACTGCCCAGCGCGCTTTCCAATTGATGGGTCTGGTAGCTTTCCTCCTCCTCTCCTGGAATTGGAAGAATACTTCTCTCCCAGGCATGGTTGCCGAAATTCCACCAGGCGCTGTACCCTGTCACAGCGTAATCTTCCCTTTTTTGCATTCCCTGCTCTGTCAGGCGGATGGTTCCATCTTGTGCCCAAGTATAATCTTCACCCTCAAACCCATAATTATTAACCAGCATCCCTTGGTCACTCGTCATGTAATCCAGCCAATTTGCCACTTTTTGCGGAAATTTGCAGCTCTTAGATACAAGGGTATTGAGCCAGCCTTTTGCCATACGGATGTCCTTTCCCAGAACAGGCCTTTTTCCAGATTCCGAAAGGATTGGACCAACGGAAATCCACTGGGAAGGGTCGATTCCCGTATTTGCTGTATTTCCGATAAAACACAACACATTTCCCTTTGCCATATCAGCTTTTATTTTCGTATTATTTGCCATAAGATCTTCCGCCTGGGCATACCCCTGCCGTAATGCCGTATTGACAAACTGCAATGTTTCCTTTGCTTGTGGGGACAGCCAGCGTTCTACATAATTCCCCTTGTCATCCACACATTCTGCTCCAAAAGAATTGTTTAAAACGGTAAGGGAATAATCCTGGTACAAATTTCCATCCAAAAGCAAAGGAATTATAGTTGCTCCATGGGAATTTCCATCTGTTGACTTCACTTTCTCAAAAGCAGCAAATACTTGCTCTTTGGTCTGTATATCCTCTGCTGTCAAGCCAAATTCTTTTAATAGCCTGCGGTTCCATATAATTGCTAATGTTGTGCTGTATTGATCCACTTTGTCATAATATTCCCCTTCACATTTCCAGATCTCTTTGGCGTCCAAGGAATTAATATGGGAGGGATAAGCGTACCAGGCACCGTCCCTGCGTATTAACTCTTGTTTCATATCTTCTGGAAAACGCGACAATAAATGGGAGTTTGGACAGTAACGCTCTAAAAGCTCCTGTAAATCCCATACTTTCCCAGATGCTGCCAATTGGTGTGCCATATCCTCATCCTCCAACACAATCAAATCTGGCAGTTCTTCTTTGATAAAAAGGGAGGAAAGAATCCTCTTTGCATCTTGAGGCGGAATGGTGCTGTCAATCTTCAATCCTGTCTGTTTGGAAGACTCTGCACTGATTGTTCCCTCCTCCAGGGACCAATCTGGCAAATCCCAAAAATCTACATCCGAAAATAATGTGACAGAATCCAACCGTGTAGTTTCCTGCTCTGGTATGGCGTAATTACAACCTCCCGTCAAAAACAGAAAAAATGACATTACTATAATCAAATATTGGTTATAATACTTTTTCTCTTTTTTTCTCATGCCACCTCACCTTTCTTCCCCAATGGAATATCCATTTTTCTGCTGCAATCCTTTACTTTTGACGTCTATTACTATGTGTCCTATAAATGGCATGTCCCATAGCAGCAAATATACATAATGTGATGCCGAGTCCAGTAAGAAGAAAAACATAATAAGAATAAGTCAAAAAATAGAATTACAAAAAGATTTAAGCCTGTTTGCCAGGTTGTTATGAAACTATATTTTTTATACCTTCTTCAATCATAATAATAACCAAATGATATATCCTCGTCAAGTAGATTGCCATTTTGATATTAAACATCTACAACGCTGATTCAGGCTTATGGCGTCATTACTCTCTCACAATTTATTTCTCTTTCTCATACAATAAGATAAGCGAACATAAGGAGAATTTTATGGAAAAACTAATGGAAATCAACCATGTGGGCTATTCCTACCATACTATGCAGGGAGAAACCCCAGCGTTATCCAATATAAATTTTACGGTTCATAAGGGTGATTTTCTGGCGATCGTTGGACCGAGCGGATGTGGCAATGCAATGGTACTGCTGTGGAAACAAATTGTTTTGCTGTCTGCCCAAACGCTCCGGCAGCCACCGATATTTTTCTGCCCTCGCTCCATCAATGGCTGCCATAGATAAAAATATGTGCCTGTTCTCCATCCCACACAACTTTATCCAGTATCATCCTTAGATACTCCCGTTTTTCCGGCACGCTCAAGGTGTCAAACAGCTTTTGAAAGGAAGAAAGCTGCTCCATCAAAAATACAAGTTGCTGCTTGTCTCCTTGGATATCCGCGCCTTCCCTCCCCATCTGTGTCTTTTCCTTTTCCAACGCTGCACATTCCCTGTTTAATTTTAGGACTTCCTGCTCAATCTGGCTGATAAACTCCTGGTCGCCGCCCGATTTTGCCAAAGTAGTAATCAAGTTCTGTACTTCTTTTTTCCTTTTCTGTATCTCCTGTTCTAAGAGGTCTGCAGAGGTTACTTTCTCTTCTTTCGTTTCCCCTATCCGCTTCATTGCCTCCTGCAGCATATGGTGGATATTGGAATTTTCCTCTGTATAACGCAACACTTCCCGACACACTAATTCATCTAAGATATTTCCCTGTACATTTGGCACAGAACATTTTTCACCGTGCGTCATGTCCTTATAAGGGCAGAGATACGAAAACTTCCGCTCCCCCTGTTCTGTCACCTGTTTGGAGGAATAATATTTCGGGCGCATCAAATGCCCACAGGAACAATACAAGATTCCTGACAAAAGCGCAACTTGGTTTTGCGATTTATGCCAGGATTGCCCCTTGGAACTGTTTCTTGCAAGATATTCCTGGATTTTGGAAAACTCTTTCCCAGATATGATTCCTGGATGTTTTCCCTTTGCCACAATCCATTTTTCCGGCGCGTTTTCTTTATTCTTGTACTGGGATGAGGATGTTTTTGCATAAGCAATCAAGCCATATTTGCCATCTGCCTCTTCTTCGTCCATACATACCTGGCAACCCAGATTCCAGAAATACTGATAGGCATCCCTGTCTGCCCTGCAGTATACAGGATTTGTCAAAATATCCCTGATTGCCGTAGTCGTATACTCATTTCCCCGTTTTGTTTTTATATTATGATTCAAGAAATACCGCACAATCCCCATGAGGGACTGCTGTCTTCGATATTCCTCAAAAATAAACTGGACAGTCTTCATCTCCTCCTCATCTACAACCAATCGGAAAGATTTCTTACTCTTTCCATTGACAACGATTTTTTCCTCCGATTCTGCACGAAACCCAAGGGGCGTATTCCCTCCAAGCCATCTGCCCTTCCTGGCAAGCATAATCATATTGTCCCGCACACGCTCTGCAATCTGTTCCCGCTCCATCTGTGCCAATACCCCTGCAAAATACAGCATTGCCTTCCCAATCGGCGTTGAGGTATCAAACCGTTCCTTAATACTAATAAAGGAGACGTTTAACTTATTTAACGTCTCCACTAAATTTGCTAGGTCTGCAATATTTCTCCCTAACCTGTCCAGCTTATAGCAGACAAGGTAACTGCAGTTCCCTTTTTTAATTTCCTTCATCATCCTCTGGAACTGAGGGCGGTTGGTATTTTTTCCAGAATACCCTTCATCCTCAAACACGGTAATTTCTGCCTGCTTTGCCCCTTCTATGTTGTATTGTATGTAATCCTGGCACATGGCAATTTGATTTTCCACACTCTCGCCCCTGCCAGTCCATTTTGATTTCCTGCTGTAAATAAAAATGTTCGTTTTCCTTTGCAACTCGCTCACTATAATCCCCCTTTCTCAACCATTTTCAATTTATCAATGCTAATTTTGTAAGTCATCCATCGTTACCCCCACTTCCTTTATAGCATCTTCAAAAGAAATTAATTCATGCTCTGGATTATTTAAATATCTTTCCGCTAAATTCTCACAAAATAATTCATCTTCTATTTCATCATCAATTTGTATGCCTTTTAACAAATATAAAATTTTTGTTACCTTGTATTCTGGAAGCTGATCAATAATCTGTTTTGCCTGTTCTCTTTCACTCATATATTGCTACCTTCTTTCCTATTGATATTCCTAATTATATCAAAATCTATGCTTTTTACAAGTATCTTATGCTCTCCATGAATAGTTACATTATTTCTAATATTCCTCATCTATAAATCTTCTGTCTTAAAAACATGATATCCCTCGTAATGATAACTTGCATCAATACCTTTCATACATACTTCCCTATCATTAATTTTGTCCGTCAGTGATTTTTTTAGCAAAACTTTAATTTCTACATCCTTAATTAGACTTCTTTCCATAGCAAGTTCTCACACATGAGCAGAACTCATCAAAGTTTTCAAACATGATTTCCAGTTTATCAATCTTTTTTTCTGTATGATAATGTCCACAGTACCACTTCTTATATTCTAGCCTGTCTTCGATCCCATCCAGCCAGATTTCCGTGGACTTATCAACCCTACTCTGATCTACACCTGACATAAAAACTTCAACAGGCTCGTATTTAAGCGGTGTTGTATGGCTTAATACCACATCTACCTTCCAATCGTGTCTTTCAAGCTGTCGCTCCACATATGCCTTGATCTCCTCCGAAGGCTGTTCGTCCTCCCACCAGCCCCATCCATATGCAATGCGGATTGCCTTATCAATGCTGTATGCACCGCCCGTTACAACCGTCTGCTTTCCGTTCAGCTCAAATATCTCTCCGTCCTTTGCAAACAGAATACTGGGATATGCTTCTTCATAAAATACTGTTCCGCCATGCCACAGCTTTTCTTTATAGCTGTCTATTGTATAGGGGCGCTGTTCATGGTTTCCATGAATGGCAAATATCGTGATTGGAAGGGACTCCAGCAGCCGTTTTTTCAGGCTGTCATATATTTCCCCACTGAAATTGATCCCTGCATCCCCTAAAATAATAAGTATATCATCATGTGAAGTCTCAAAACGCCTGCAAAATGCTTCAACACGCTTAAAGTTCCCATGTGTGTCACCTGTAATAAATATCATCTTCTTATCCTTTCTGGGTGTCCGCAAAACAGACACCTTTATTATACCACAAACCGTTTACAGAATAGAAAAAATCTTCTCATACAAGTAAATAATCTTCCTTATTATTCACGTGATAATATAATCGATTTATATTTTTCCAATAGTCTTTGCGTTATTTCTTCACTTTTCTTAATCAATTCTGCCTGTTTAATCCCCCATTCAGCGGCAGCTTTGTTATCTTCTAATTTCTCGCTTAAAATACCTTTTTCAGTCATATCAATCCCTCCTAACGATCTTCATATACAGTATTTGCCGCTGTGGTTGTTTTACTCACTACTTTTAGAAATAGGTTTCTTCTCCGATGAGATAAATCTTCCTTAATTTTTCCGCACAGTTTGACAAGGATGCCTCATGTAAAGGAGAATATTTCTGATAGAGATTTTCTGGCTCTATTTTCTGCACAATTTTTTCAGATGGAAGATTATATTTCCATTGAAGATATGTGTATACGTCTGCCATCCACTCTAAAATAAATTCATCATACTTTTCGCTGATTTCAAATTTTATTTCTACTGGCATTCCCATACTCCCCAAAATCTGTTTGGGCGTTTTGTTCAAATAAAGAGGGTTTCCCATATCCATATAACTTCGATAAGTACAGCACATATATTCTGTGATAACTTGAAATGGATTTTCGGTATTCCTCGCAATTAATTTAAACAAATATCTTGTCTTTTGTATCATGCTGTCAAAATAAACCTCGTCATAAGCTGTGTTGCTCATAATAGCCGCCTTCCCTATGATATACTAATGTATTGCGGATGGCATAACCCGCTGTAATCCCAGGCACAATATATCCATCTAATAAAATAAATTCTCTGATTATGATTCTTATAGAGATCAATCCACAACAGTTCCATCCCCGATCAGAACCTGCTTTCCCTGGAAGGCAAAACCGTATGTTCGGATTTTCTCTTTGGGGATTCCTTTTTCTATCAGGGATGCCTCATATTTTTTGGCATTAATCTGCTGCAATGCTGCTTTTACCGTATCTTGTAAATCCTTTTCTTTTTTTGGCTGAAACACTTTAAATTCTAAAATCATTGCGTCATCTCCAGGATTCCTTGGCTCTAACATCACATCATACCTGCCAAAACCACTCTCACGGTTGGATGTCAGCACATACCGGTCATTCAAATCTACCATCAGCCCTAGCACAAATCCGTGGTAAAACCGTTCCGGCTCTTCTTTGGATGGGTTCTTCCCTGTATCAAAATAGCTGAACGTGGCTAATGCCACTTCATTCATATAATCATTCATCGCATCTAAGTCTCCAAGAAGAAGGGATTTAATAAAATCATTATATGGCTCTTCATAGTCTCCAAACCAGTTCCGAATCATATGCTCAAACATAATCTTCACTTCCCTGTTTGTCAATACCAGGCTGTGCCGCCATCCTCCGGTACGCTCTATATACTCTATCCCTGACACTTTTAAATACCCGCTGGCAAGCAGCAGGCTCCACACAGCATTTCTTTTTTGGGATAACTGGTTGTATACAATCTGTTCATCCAGTTCCATCTGCAGGCTCCCGCCCTGCATCAAAGTTTCAAAGCTCTGTTTTATATCTTTACTTCCCTCCTGGAGCAATTTCCCTACAAGACCATTGGAACTCGTGTTAGCCCAATATACCCCGATTTTCTTCTTATCCAGATAATTGATAATCGACCACGGGTTATAAATGTCTGTCTTGCTCCCAAAGGTAAATCCATCATACCAGCTTTTTACTTCCTCTTTCCGCTCTGAAAGACCATATTCATCCAAAGATGCAAATACTTCTTCCTCTGTAAACCCAAAACACTCTGCATATTTTTCCGAAGTAGTTGTAACCACCTCAAGATGGTTCAAATCTGAAAAAATAGACTCTTTGCTGACCCTTGTAATGCCTGTCATAATGGCTCGTTCCAGATAGGGGTTTGTCTTAAAGGCAGCGTTAAACATACTCCTGGTAAAAGATACCAGCTCATCCCAAAATCCATTGACATAGGCTTCCTGCATGGGTGTATCGTATTCATCTAATAGGATAATCACTTTTTTCCCATAGTAACGGCACAGATACTCAGATAAAGTTCCCAAAGCCGAAGTTGCAATATAATCCTCCATCCCTGCCGAAACGCTATGGAAAAATTTCTTTTCTTTGTCATTGAGTAAATCCCCATCTAACAAAAAATCGTATTGGTTGTATAACGTCTCAAGGATATAACAAATCTTTTTCTTTGCCTCTGGAAAGGATGTTTCTTTTACATTCGCAAAACTTAGAAAAATCACTGGATAACTGCCCTGCAGATTCCTGTATGATTCAGTTTGCCAAATGGATAAGCCTTGAAACAATTCCCCGCGTCCAGCATAATCAATAGAAAAAAACTTCTCTACCATGCTCATGGTCAATGTCTTGCCAAATCTTCTTGGGCGGGTAATTAATGTCACTTCATCATCCGCTTCCCACCATTCCCTGATAAAATCTGTTTTATCTATATAAAAATTGTTTTTTACCCTTACTCTTTCAAAATCCTGATGTCCAATCCCGACCGTTCTTGCCATATATTTTCTACCTCTCCTTTTCAAACTTGGTGTTCTTTTTTCTTCCGACCTTTTTCAGACTGAATATTTGGCATAATTTCCTCATTCTCTTAAATCATATTGTCAGACTATAACAGTTCTATCCCCGATTAGAACCTGCTTTCCCTGGAAGGCAAAACCGTATGTTCGGATTTTCTCTTTGGGGATTCCTTTTTCTATCAGGGATGCCTCATATTTTTTGGCATTAATCTGCTGCAATGCTGCTTTTACCGTATCTTGTAAATCCTTTTCTTTTTTTGGCTGAAACACTTTAAATTCTAAAATCATTGCGTCATCTCCAGGATTCCTTGGCTCTAACATCACATCATACCTGCCAAAACCACTCTCACGGTTGGATGTCAGCACATACCGGTCATTCAAATCTACCATCAGCCCTAGCACAAATCCGTGGTAAAACCGTTCCGGCTCTTCTTTGGATGGGTTCTTCCCTGTATCAAAATAGCTGAACGTGGCTAATGCCACTTCATTCATATAATCATTCATCGCATCTAAGTCTCCAAGAAGAAGGGATTTAATAAAATCATTATATGGCTCTTCATAGTCTCCAAACCAGTTCCGAATCATATGCTCAAACATAATCTTCACTTCCCTGTTTGTCAATACCAGGCTGTGCCGCCATCCTCCGGTACGCTCTATATACTCTATCCCTGACACTTTTAAATACCCGCTGGCAAGCAGCAGGCTCCACACAGCATTTCTTTTTTGGGATAACTGGTTGTATACAATCTGTTCATCCAGTTCCATCTGCAGGCTCCCGCCCTGCATCAAAGTTTCAAAGCTCTGTTTTATATCTTTACTTCCCTCCTGGAGCAATTTCCCTACAAGACCATTGGAACTCGTGTTAGCCCAATATACCCCGATTTTCTTCTTATCCAGATAATTGATAATCGACCACGGGTTATAAATGTCTGTCTTGCTCCCAAAGGTAAATCCATCATACCAGCTTTTTACTTCCTCTTTCCGCTCTGAAAGACCATATTCATCCAAAGATGCAAATACTTCTTCCTCTGTAAACCCAAAACACTCTGCATATTTTTCCGAAGTAGTTGTAACCACCTCAAGATGGTTCAAATCTGAAAAAATAGACTCTTTGCTGACCCTTGTAATGCCTGTCATAATGGCTCGTTCCAGATAGGGGTTTGTCTTAAAGGCAGCGTTAAACATACTTCTGGTAAAAGATACCAGCTCATCCCAAAATCCATTGACATAGGCTTCCTGCATGGGCGTATCATATTCATCCAGCAGGATGATCACTTTTTTCCCATAATATTGAGAAAGAAATTTTGACAATCTGTGAATCGCCATAGTAGCTACGACTTCTGGCATATCCATAGAAATACTGCGGAAATAGGTCTTCTCTTCTTCTGACAGTAAATCGCCGTCTAAGAGGAAACGGTTGTCATTATATAATTCCGTCACAATCTGGCAAATCCGCTGAACCGTTGTCTCATAACTTTTTTCTTTTACATTTGCAAATGAAAGACTGATAACAGGAAATGTGCCCTGCAGATTCTGGTATTTTTCCTCCTTCCAGATAGAAAGCCCCTCAAACAATTCCCCTTTTTGGGCATAGTTTACAGAAAAAAATTTTTCTACCATGCTCATGGTCAATGTCTTTCCAAATCTTCTTGGACGGGTAATTAATGTGACGCTATCTCCCCCTTCCCACCATTCTTGTATAAATTTTGTCTTATCAATATAAAAATATTGCCCTCTTTGGATTGTCTCAAAATCCTGATGCCCGATTGCAACTATTCTTGCCATATATTTTCACCTTCCTCTTTCTAACGCTCCAACTGCTTTGTCATTATTATAACACAACCTGATTTTTTCTAAAAGAATTTCCAAATAGAACTTTCAATTATTCCGACATTCCGCTGCCGGAAAATATGCTCGGAATTTCCCATGATTTCCTTACAGCCGAATCTGAATACTCAAGTTGCTTACCCAGATTCGGCTTCATGAAAATCAATTATTCTGATACAGTTTTCTTTTTTATCAAATATCCATTAATCTGATACAGAATCCTTCACATCACATATCTTTACCTCATGTTTTTCACAGTCATAATAGTAGACATCCTCAGAAAGCCATTCTTCCCTTACAACGGCGCTCTCGTTCACTTCCCCTACCATCTCTTTCAGATATTCTGTACAGATTGGGAAAATTTCTGGCACTAAAATCAATTCATGCACAGAGCTTGGAAGGATATAAAAATTTCCTCCAATTCTTTCTGAGAATCCTTGCAAAATATCTTTTCGCAGCATTCCAACGGCTCCATAACGGCATCTGGCGTTGGACAATACATATTCCCCTGTGGTATCTTCTGGCATCTCTAACACCGTCCCCATCAGTTCCCCCAACACTTTGGAAATTAGCCGGATTTGGTAGGTTTCGTTTTCCAAATTTTCCATTGCTGTTTTATGGAGCTGCTCTTTTGTTATTCCCCACATTTCCATAAGGTGATAATTTACCCGCATCCCTGCTTCACATTCTTCCAGCATTGGCACTTCCATTCGGTATACTACGGCAAAGTTTAAAAATCTTTGATATGGAACGTTTTCCAAGGCATCCTTATTCCATTCATAATAAATAAGCTCTGCATGGATTTTCCCTCTAGCTTCCGCCCAGATTTTGGGCAAACTCTTCTCCAAAATTTTAGGCTTTTCTTCCAGCATTTTGAGCGCAGCAGTTACCGCCTGTCTCATACTTTTGCTTTCCTTGTATTTTCCATACAATTCAAAAACAGGAAGGATAGATGAGATGCCATCCCCTTTTTCTCTTACTACCATCCCTTCCTGTCTTACCTGGTTGTTACGCTTGATCTTCTGAAAGAAAACTTCTGCTCCCGCACCAACCTCTCTTTGTACTTCTCGTCTAAGTTTTTCTTTAAATTGTTTGTATTCCATATGTATTCCTTTCTTGGCTATTTTGCATATTGTTAAGCAGCTTCCCTGGTCTTTGTCTTTTTCAAACTGTTTAATGCCTTAGCGTAAACCTCTGCTGTCATTTCTTCCAGCCTCTTGACATGATACCTTTCCAAAACGGCTTCTAATGCAACTCCTGTACGCACAAGCTCTTTCTCCAATACTTCCAACTGCACAGGTGTAAGATATAAAAGGCTTGGCGCCTCTTTTAATTCATATACCTTCTGACCCTTGCTATTTATAATGGACAGAGCCGAGATTTCTCTCCTGGCATTGTAGGCAATAGACTGTACCCGAAAACGGTCCTTGCAGATATAGCGGTCGCCTTTTTTCTCAACCTTAGTAAATTCTGATGAAACCCAGATAAACGGAGCTGTATATAATTCCCTGCCCACGCCCCAATTAAAGCAGGCACGCTTGAAGGAATCGGAAGCCTGCCCTTTTTCTTTTTCTGTATAACTTTCTGTCCCCACATCCTGTTTTGCTATCCATTGCCCCTTGCTTTCATCCCAGACTTCCACAGTACAATATAAATTCCCCTCAATACTCTGGTGGGTACGCTTCCATCCAAAGGGCGTGAATGTCTCGTCCAAAATCCTCTGGTCCACCCTGGCATCCTTAAACAAAAGAAGGCTGACGCCTTTTTCATTGATGGCTGACACCCTGCACTCAATTTCATCTGCCCGCAAAAGCCGTATCGCATAACTTCCATTTCCAATTTCCCACATTCCTTTGGAAGACGGCTGATCTTTGGGACATTCCTCTTGTTGTACCATGCCTGCCTTTTTTGCAAGCTCTTCTTTCAACGCTGTTTCCTTTTTTCCTGGCATTTTTCTTCCTTTCTTTTCTTACTGTGAGGAATATATGTTGCAGCAGTTATTTTTCCTTTGTTCTCCTGCGCAATCGAGTAGGGAAGATTTTCCTTCCTCTACTCGCTGTGCATATTTCATATTGCATAACCATTGAATTTCCTTATGCTACTTTTACGGTAAGCCTCCTGCTCTGGATTACCTTCTGGTACTGGGCATAGACTTCTGGTTGTTCCTCTTTGAGCCTCTTTTCATCCAGGCGGCTGCTGGACACTGCTTTCCAGGAGACCTTGTAATGTTCGTTCTCTGCAAGTTCCGCTTCCCCAAGATACATTTTCAGCTCTTGCTCAATCTTTCTTTTCTCTGCCTCCAATTTTGCAATTTCCCCTGCAAGCTCCTGACGGCGCCCTAATTTTCCATCAAACCCAGCAAGGGGGATAGACTGCGGCACCATATGTTTGAAATATTCTGCAATTACGCTGTCCGCCAATTTGGAGCCGTCTGGTTCTGGCAGCTTCTTTTTGAGTACATGGTTTTCCCAGAAATCTTTTTCTATCTGTACCAGGTCAGCAATCATCTTCTCGTCACGTTCCATCCTGTGGTATTTGAACTCCCTGCCGTAAATCAACACTGCAATATACCAGGCATCCGCATTGCAGACGGACATATAGTGGTGGCATTGCACTTGGTAGGACAAGGGGATTTTCCCATTTTCCCAACGGTCCGCCATATAAGGGCTTGCCGTCTTACATTCCAGCCCTGCATTTTCGCCTACCACCATCCGGTCAACATCTGCAATCATAAAAGGATTTTTTTCGTCATAGTACATAAAGTTTGCCCTGCGCACTTTCTTTCCAGTGGCTTCCATAAAGCGCATTGCCACATATTCCTCAAACTCCCTGCCCTGACGCATTGCCTCGTTGTCGGTCTGTTCAATATTTTCTGAAGTCTTGTCAAAATAGACCTGCATCGCTGTCTGGTAAGGATTCATCCCACAGACGGCGCCCGCATCCGAACCGCCAATACCGAGTTTCCGGTATCTAAGCCATTCTTCATAGGACAAATCTTTGGTTGCTGCCAGTTTCTTCATTTTCCACACACCTTCCTTTTCAAGTTTTTCTCCATTTTTTTGGATCATAGTTTATGTTCCTCTCTTGTTAAAGAACGCCAATGGCGTTCTTTATGCTGCACTTACCATCTGATAAGCCTTATCAATCAATGGATTTCCTTCCATTGTCTTAGAAAACAGGGTCTCCTTATAACTTGCCGTCTTACGCAAAGGTTTCACATGAGTAGCAAAGTCTGACACCGCATTGATAAAACGGTATGCGTTTTTCCCAACATCCTGTAAATCTGGTGCTTCAAAGTACCTCATTTTCAAATCTTCCCGCAGACGTTCCATATTTTTCACCTGTTGGGGTGTGGAATCGTCTTCGCAAGGCAGGAGGATTTCAATGTAATCAAGAACCTGCTGGTCTGTCAGTTTCTTCATGCGGAGATTTTCAAACTCTTTCCCCAAGCTGTCCATGTACTTTTCTGCCAAAAACAGCGTATCGCCAGCCTCCTTGAGCCTGTCTTTGACGTTTCCTGTGTGCACCATAGACCAAGAACGCTTTGCTGTGGACAAGGCAAGATTCAGCGTGTTGCTGCAGACCACCCGTATAGGGGTAAGGGCAACTTTGACTGCCCCAGAACCATCATGCGTATTGGAAAATACCAGGTAAGGGCTGATACGATCACCAGTAATAATGTACTCATGGGGCAGGTGCGCCAAAAGCCATACTTTCCTGCCTCCCATAAGGGAACCAGCCGTCTCATAACGGACGCCCTCCCCTAACAATTCATCTGTAAAGGCGAAAGCCTCTTCATTCTGGATAATTTTATAACGGTCTGTCACCACGCCAAGCACCTTGCGGTCCAAATCCCGCACATTTGCTTTGAAGCCTTCAATTTTTTCCTCATTCCCCGTATAGATTGGCTCCTGGATAACTTTCCAGTCCATCCCCGCCAGACGCAGCGCCTCCTGGGATTTTGGTGCAGACGCTACCTTCACCCCCAGTCCATGCCACGGCGTTTCCCTTACATAAAACATAGTTTCTACATTTGCTGCCATAATTTTTCTCTCCTTTCGGTTTTCTGTATTTATATTTGTTGTGCTGCCTTTTTTATTTTTTTCAGCATTGCATTTTCCTGGTTGTCCGCATTTTATCTACAACAAAATATTCCCCTGTCAGCTCTCCTCTAAGACCTCCAAGATTTTTATGCCGCAGCCGATAATTATCACTACAATTTCCAAGCCTTTCATTGTGCTCACCTCCCTTCATTGTGTGTTTATTTCCTGTTCTTGTCTTGCATCCCTCCTTTTGGGCAGAAAAATAGCAGGAAGGGTTTTTCCTTCCTGCTAGAGTGTTGCTTCATTGTAATAATATGTAATTGAATATCTGAAATCTTTCAAAAATGCAACCGTTAGTCCCCTGTTACGAATGAATAATGTGCATTTGTCATTTCATTGAACAGGCTACTATCCATGCCTGTAAATTCACCAGAAGATACCGCCGTTACTTCGTTTTCACTATCCCAAGTAAGCGTAACTATAATACCTTCATATTCTTCTACTACTTGTATGGTCCTGTCATCTATTTTAAATCCATACAAGTTAATACTGTTTAATTGTGGTTCTGTTAAAAATTGCACTCTAATTTCCTCATCATCATAATAAGTAAGTTTCATTAATGCCTGATGTTCTTCAAATAGTCCATTATTTACATATGTACCTGCTGGAATAATAAATTCTCCTGATTCTTGTTCATTTCCTGTACCATTTACCCCACTCTCTATTTCTTCAATTAATTCTATATTCTTCTTTTCAAAATCATTCAGTACCGCATCCATGTTAAACTCTTCTGATGAAACTGTACCCTGATACCATGACATATTGTTAAAATACTGGCTTAATTCTTCGTCATTGAATATGTAACCATGCCTCGCAAATATTTCATTTCTTGCAATCCTGAGCTTATCCGTTTCCACCCCCTTTACCTCTTCCTCAGCAAGATATCTGCTGTCACTGTCTGGGAAAATATATTCTTGTGCATCCGTATCAGCGTCTTCCGTATTATTAACATCAATATCAAAAATATCGGGGTGTATTGTTTCATCCATCCCATCCATTCCAGTCATTGAGGATATTATCCACTCATCATTTACCATTTTTAAAACAATGTCGTATTCATATTCCGAATATGTTAAATTAACATCCAAAAAGTCTTTATATCCTGCATTAAGTTCTTCTCCACACATTTCAAGTAAATCAAGCATCCAAGTAGACATATCCCCACTAATAAACGCCTCAACTTTACTCGGGTTATCATAATAATACTCTTTAAAAAAGGCTGCCAAATAAGACCGAACACATTCATCCGTATTATCCGCCATTTCAACCACACCCTTATACTCTGCAGTGTCATCCTCCGCAAACACTTCATCTTTAATCAGATACCTTCCACTAAACATATATCTGAATATAATATCAACCTGCTCTTTAAATTGCTTATTATCAGCTAATTTTTTTGCATACTCTTCATCTCCATCTACAAAATCCAGTGCAGCATACTCATATAGTTCCGGTGACCTAAGAAAATTAAGTTTATCATAATAGTTACATTCTTTCGCGCAAAACTGAATTGCTGTATCATAATCTGCCGTTGTGTAAGCCTTTAGATATGCCTCCACCACTTCCTTTGCTGACAAGTCTGGTATAAATGCTACGTTTTCTTCTTTCTGTGCCTCTGTCTCCTTTGGCTCTGATTTTTTCTTTGTTTTCTTTGATTCTGATGTTTTCTGTGCTGTCTTAGTTTCTGCCACTTCTTTCTCCTCAGTATTCTTTTCAGCTAGATAAGTGTTATAAGTATTCAATATATTAGAAGCCAAAATCTTATATTGCTCGGACGCCTGTCCACTGCATTCTTCTAATTTTTCAATAAAGGAATTTTCCCAATCGCAGATGTCTTTTTGGTCTGAATACTCTACAAGTTTCTGAACTGCTTCATCGAACATCCCCTGGGCAATGTAAAGATCAGCATACTGCCGATAATATAAATAATCATTACTGCTTGAAATTCTGTCATCCAAATATGCTTGCGCCTCTGCATAACGCCCTTCTTTTATAAGCCTGTCCGCTTTCCCCTCCTGATTAACCATTACGCATACAAGAATAATAAATAATACTGGTGTGCTGACTGTAATACTCATTAATATTCCGCTGCCAACTCTATTTTCCTTATATTTCACAAATCTTACAATTGCAAGAATGATCGCTGGAATCCCCAAAGAAAACATAAATGTTATGATAAATACCAACACAATAAACCATGTTGATAAATACCAAGGTACTTTTACAGGATTTGCTGTACTTTCATTTACTTCACCTTTATCCATATTTATTTCTTGTCTCCTTTCATCCTCTATACCATATCTCTTTCATATTGTCATAAGGCTGTGCAGGGTTCTGCACAGTCCCAGAGATATGATCTATTTTTTTACTTTAACAATTTTTATGCTGCTCCATTTGCCATAATATGTCTTTCCTGAAATCTTTTTGTAAATTCTTACCCTGATATAATAGGTTTTCTTTGCTTTTAATTTCTTGATGGTTGTGGTGCTCCCTTTAGCGGTTACAGTCTTTGCCCCTTTGAATTTCCGGCTTGTCCCATACTGTATTTTATAACCGCTGCCATTTACAGAACCGCTCAGTTTGAGTTGAACACTTTTTCCCTTTACATTCTTGGCACTCTTAATCTTTGCCTTTGTTGAAGTGATTTTTTTAATAGCCTCAGCTACCTCATCTTTTACAGTGACAGTACAGGATGCTTTTACGCCACTTTTCGTGTACGCCGTGATTTTTGCCGTTCCTGCCTTTTTTGCAAATATATCGCCATCATCTACTTCTGCAACTGCGTTATTATTTGACTTCCACTGAATGCTATCTGTGCTTTCTAAAGGAGACATCGATGCAGTTATAGAGCGCTGATCGCCCTTTTTTAAATTTAGAGACGTCTTGCTTAATTTTATAGAGACTGCCGGAATCAACACAGTAACTGTACACTGTGCCTGCAGCCCGTTTGAAGTAGTTGCAGTTATGACTGCCGTTCCCCTCGCTTTTGCCTTTACAAGACCGCCGCTGCTTACGCTTGCCACGCTGGGATTATCGGATTCCCATGTGACTGACTTATCGGAAGCATTTGCAGGGGTAATAGAGGCACTTAATTGTTTCTGTTTGGAGCGTTCGAGGAATAGCGTCTTCGGAATGGATATGCCAGACACAGGGATTTCCCTCACTTCAATATCAAAAGATGTCTCCTCACCGCCGTAACTTATCGTGACAGTCTGCTGTCCAATCTTATTCATGTCATAGCCGCTGAGCATGTCCTTTTCCAGCGGAATGGTCGTATTTATTCCATCTTCATAGGAAAGTTCAAGGGCTGCTCCGCTCAGTTTCAAGGATTCCCCCTGGTTATATGTAAGCTTTGTGGGAGCTGTGTCTAACCGGATGCCGTTTATCCGAACCATGCGGTTGTTTTTCAACTGCGGGTAGGGGTAACTGCAGTATGGGTCAACTTCCCATATGTTTGTAAAATCAAAACCAGTGAATAATTTTGGGTTTTTCATCTGGGTTTCAGTAAGGGACACGCAATTGGGATCGTCCTCTTTATCCCCTACTCCCTGAAGTGCTGTACCTTTTAAATACTTAACGCTGTTACATATACACCCATCACCAACTATTGCTCCCATTTGCAATGTATTATTTCCTTTTATATTTACTACATTATAGCATTGCTCAGCATCAACATGACCCCACCCTGGACCAAAACATCTACCACCCAGTCCCCCGATATAACCAGTAAACATATAGCCGCCTGTAGAATCCGTACAATTTAGGTCCGTACAATCAATCTCACACATATTGTAACAATTTTTAAAATTTCCCAGTTCTCCAACCAAACCACCTACACAAGTCGAATTGTATGTTAAATCACCCTGTATTATTATTTTCCCATTAGAATAACAGTTTTTAATGTTACCTAATTCTCCTGAGATTGCTCCTACATTCACATATTTTTGCTCTCCTACCATAGCTATGTTAATATTACAGTCCGCCATTCCGAGATTTATTACTGAGCCAGAACAGTATTCAAACAGTCCAATATCATCTCCATTCCCAAATTCCCCAAATATATGCATCCCCACAATCCGGTGTCCATTTCCATCTAAAGTACCAGAAAATTCTTCAATCGAATCCCAACCTGTACCACAGTCGAAATCACCGCCTTTTTGGGTAGCAGACATATCAATGTCATTCACCAAGATATAATTACCATCAGGATCATTGCGAATGGCATACAAATCAGAAATATCAGAAACAGGCGTATACCCTTCCGGTATCACAGTAACAGTTACCGTCTTTTTCGCAGAACTATAATTATCCGTTGCAGACGCAGTAACGGTTATCTTCGATGTTCCTGATGATACAATCGTGGCTTTTCCAGTTTCGTCCACCTTTACAATGTCTGGGTTCTTGGATTCATATGTCAGTGTCCCATCTCCATCTGTTTCCGCATCCAGATAAAACGGCGCGTCTCCCATTGTTTTGACAATATCCTCTGCCATGATTGTTTGAACGGTTTTTCCAGCTAGAGATACCATAGAGCCACTTTCCAACTGATAATTATCTATATCATCACTATTGCTATTTGTTTCTTGTTGTACTTCTGCCGCTTTTACTTCTGGCATTCCGATAATTCCATGAAATGTCCCTGCCCACAGGCATATTGCCATGAATATTGCTACTTTCTTTTTCATATGTATTCCTCCATTCTTTTTACATAAGTGAAATTGTTGAACTTCTTTCTATATCTTGCTAAAACTATATCTTACTAAAATGTCCACCTCCTTCACACATCTGCATCAATTTACTTCTGATTTCTCCAATCATTGTAGCAGGCAGCTTAGACATTTCCTGTCATCCAGTAATTTTTTCGCCTGTTTTATGTAGTTTGTCGTTTTTTGTTATCTAATGTATACATTATATAATTAATACATCAGTTATTCAAGAATAAATTTTCCAGTATAATGACCGAAAACTCTAAACCCATTTTTTATGCTGGGTTTCAAGTACTAAGGAGGCATAACATGGTACGTTTACGGATATTGGAAATTTTAGAAGAACAAAACCATACCAAATACTGGCTATTCAAACAGATGGATTTAAGCTACCAAAATTTCAACCGCATGGTTTTAAACCAGACCAAATCCATACGTTTTGAGAACCTCGACAAACTCAGTGACCTTTTGGGATGCCCCGTCGGGGAATTGTTTGAAAAGACCTGTAATTCTAATGAGGAATAAGCGAAAAGGGATGCCAGGAAACCATAGCTTCCTAAAACATCCCTTCAAACTTATTTTTATGTATTCCAACAAAACGCCAAATCCCTATGATTTATCACTCCTGCTGCATACACTCTGCGAATAACCGGAATGCATACCGAAATCCTTTGACAAATCCATTTTCTTCTGCTGCACAGCCAACATAAAAAGCAAAATCTTTGTATTTCTCATATTCCTCCGGTTCCAGCCCTTCCATTTCAGAGTTTAACAAAACCATGATTTCTTCCTTTGTTTCTCTGCTGATTTTCTCCATATCCCCTGTTTCCTTAAGCATGTTGTTGTACATCTCTCTTATCATTTTTTCCATGTTTCTTTTCGGACACATACCTTCTTTGGGATGTCTCTTTCTTCTTCCGTGTTCCATAAAGTATCTGTCCCTTCTCTCCTTTCTCTTCTTCATAAATTATGTAATTGCGAAACTTAACAATTGTACATGAAATTTCTACAACTTATCAGTTTTTCAAACACCTGCTTCTAAACAAACTATTATTTTAAATTTGTGCCATGACTTCTATTTTCTAAATATGGCTATTCTACGCCCCTCTTTCGGTATTTGTTGATATAATAATTCCAAACTACCCATTAATATAATACTAACACTTTATCTTCCTAAACCTGCCAGATTACATCTCAAAAGACTTCCCAGATGGTTATTAAAAAATCCCCAGAAGATGTTTTTCTTCTGAGGATTTTCCTGTCTTAAACCTATATACACTTTAATTTAATATGGAAACTTATATTCAAAAACCTAAACAAAATTTACTTTTCCACTTCTCATCTATATCTCTTGGAAAAGGTATTTGTAATAGCCGCTTTACACAAGCTGCTTTCCATACTTCTCCAGATAAGCCGTTGCTTGTTCCACAGACAGACCCACCTTATCCTGCAATCTTTTCAAGATGGTTGCGTCATCCATTCCCTCTTCCTGACCCATCTCAATGATGATCTGTGCCTTGCCTTGATAGATTCCTTGTTGTATTCCCTGCTGCATCCCCTGTTGCATTCCTTTTTTTATTAATTTCTCGGATTCTGTTTCAATCACTGTGCCACCCATAATGTTCACCTTCTACACTCCGTTTCGGTCCGCGCATTACAGAGGTTCACTGAACCTCTTGCGCCCTTTCTTCATTTTTATTGCCATTTGTAATATGTGTAATTATAAATGACGAAAGAAATATGTAACAGCAACTTTACACAAGCTGCTTTCCATATTTCTCTAGATAAGCCGTTGCTTGTTCCACAGACAGACCCACCTTATCCTGCAATCTTTTCAAGACGGTTGCGTCATCCATCCCCTCTTCCTGACCTATCTCAATGATGATCTGTGCCTTGCCTTGATAGATTCCTTGTTGTATTCCCTGCTGCATTCCTTTTTTTATTAATTTCTCGGATTCTGTCTCAATTACTGTGCCACCCATAATATTCACCAGCCTTTCTTCATTTTTATTACCATTTGTAATATGTGTAATAATAGTATTCACAAATCCCATCAAGTCTACAATTTCATCATCCAAAAGCTCCCCTTCCCTGTGCAGACGGAGCATCTCATCCCTAAAATACGCCAAATCCTTTTCAGCCTCTCCTATACTATCTCCATATGCTATCTTTTTCTCATATCTTGCAATATAAAAAGGGATATAAGGGAACAGCCTCTTTTCCATAATATATTCTTTTGTAATCTCCTCTAAAATTACATTCCCAGACCTATAATCCACACTTTGTCCATCTGGAAATGTAAAGGTAATTGTGGTGCTTTTGGGCGTTTTAGCTGTCTTTTTAACATAAATTACAGAAAATCTTGGCATTGGGATAACTGCATGACCAATATCCCATCTTGCAAACTGCCTGGCAACTATGAAAGCATATTCAGCAATCCTGATTGCCATAGAGCCATCATCATAAGTTTGGCATTCTAACAAGTACACTTCATTGCCAATTTTCATTAGAAAATCTGAAATCTGCTCTTCGATTTCCCTGCTTCCATCTGCAGTTTCACTTTCAGTCAAATACCCTTCTGATGGCAAAGCCTCAACCTCTGCATCCATTGGATAACATTTTCCAAAAATATCATTAATGACAGAGATAAACAATCTTTTGTGTTTGCTTTTCATAGTCTTAAACACATTGTCGTAATCTGGTGTCTTCTTTTGCATACTTTCTCCCTTCTGAAAATATTTTCTTCATCTGTGAAGTGAAATGTCCTACTTTCATTATATTGGTAAAATCAAATCCTGGCAATAGAAAATGGATGTTGGCATCATTAAAATAATATTCTTCAATGGAAATTTATTTTTAAAACTCTACACAAAATCTGTTTTCCCATTTTTCATCTATATCTCTTAGGAAAGATATAATGACGATATAGATGACGAAAGAAATATGTAACAGCATCTTTACACAAGGTGCTTTCCATACTTCTCCAGATAAGCCGTTGCTTGTTCCACAGACAGACCCACCTTATCCTGCAATTTTTTCAAGATGGTTGCGTCATCCATTCCCTCTTCCTGACCCATCTCAATGATAATCTGTGCCTTGCCTTGATAGATTCCTTGTTGTATTCCCTGCTGCATCCCCTGTTGCATTCCTTTTTTTATTAATTTCTCGGATTCTGTCTCAATCACTGTGCCACCCATGATATTCACTTTCTTCACTCCGTTTCGGTTCGCGCATTACAGAGGTTCACTGAACTTCTTGCGCCCTTTCTTTATCTTTATTGCCATTTGTATTCTTATTATATTGGTAAAATCAAATCCTGGCAATAGAAAATGGACATCATCATTAAAATGTAACAGTTCAGGCGCCCCCTTTAAACAAGCCACAGACCGCCTGTAAAGCAGGCTATCTTTTGCTAAAGCAGCTTCTGTCCGAGGCTTAAAGGGCGCTCCGCTCATTAACAGTATGCTATCCTCATTCATGCTCGCATGAATCGTCTATCATACTGATGATGGCTGAACTATTACATTAAAATAATATACAATTAAAAAAATTATTTTTGACATATCCCTTAATTATTCATGCCCATCATTCTGCTACAAATAAACTTTTGTCAGCCATCAGATAATGTAAAATATATTCTTTAACAAAAGCTAGTTATCAGCAATGTAAAATAATATTTTTTAACAGAAATAGGAAACATTGTTATAATTGCCGATGGTAATCAAAAAATCTTTTGTGTGTACATTTTAAAAAGAAAAAAATTTAGATTCCACATATTTGAGGAATCTAAGTATACACACAAGAGGCTGATTACCTGTTGCTATGCCGTCTCCCATCCAGTTATGGAATAAACATACACACCATACTTTCTATTACCTTATATTTGTTTCCTTTACTTACATCTTATACCTACTATATTATATATTACATAGTATTCTCTTTCTTTATTTTATCTTTCTATTCTTTATTCTAATGTTACCATTGCTTGTTAAAATTTAATAAAATATATTCCTTTTTACATGAAAATAAGAAATGAAAAAAGGAGATAAAGCTATATGAAAAAATCAAAGCGCATAGACCTCAGAGCGACACCAGAAGAAATAATATTGTTAGATCAACAGGCAAAAGAGAATGGTATGAATAGATCTGAATATATTTTCAGTCTTGTAAAAAAAGATTCCCGACAAAATTCACATGAACTTCAGATAAAAAACTCTCTAATTGAAAATGGTCTTTTCAATTCTCTGTTGCTTAATCCTAGTTTAAGCAACAAAGCAAAACAAATAATCGGAAAGGAAATGAGAAAATATGTCTGATATCCAAATTATTGTTATGGAAGGAAATTATAATAATAGTGAAGCCTATAATTGTGTATTGGGATATATTGCCCAAAAAGCTTACTTGGGCGGTTATGGATTTCGATGCACTCCAGAATTATCTATCATTGACCAATTTGAAATAAGTGAAAGCCTTTCTAATCATTCGGGTTTTAGAAAAATATGGCACTTTATCATTACTTTCCAAAAATCATGGGATCATACCTATCTGCTGGGAATTGGCGTACAAGCTGCTAAACTGTTTTCCTCAGACTATCAAGTTTTGTTTGCATTAGATTTGGAAGGGGCAGAACCGCATCTGCATTTTGGTGTAAATGCTTTCAGTTATCATCCAAACACTCCAATTCTCTCAGAAAAAATTATGGATAATTACCTAAAACAAATACAAAATCTGTTATCTGAGCAATATCCTGATATGACAATAACTTTGCTGTATAAGTGAAAGATGTAATAAAATGTTTGAAATAATGTGGTCTTAACCCATCCACTTTAGAGGATGGATTAAGACAGACCACAAAAGAAGAAACCACAAAACTTCTCGGAATTGGCATGACTTAGGGGATGTAATTTATACCTATCCCTACGATAAAATCAATGTTTCTTTTTATATAGCTAATTAACATATCCTTACTTGCTAAGTAGTAAGCTAAGACATACCCTGTCAGCTTGCTGTGGGGTATTTGATTTGCGATTAATAGGGATTCTGGAATTTCCAGAATCCCCTGTATTGTGTATAAGATATAATTTAAGCGACTATGCAAGTATTTTCCATATTTCGCCAGTCCAAAAACACTGATGGCGTTCTTGCTGTGGGATATGAGCCAGCTTTGCTGAAATACACAAATTTTTACCCCTCGAAGGAGTCTTCTCTGATAAGATAAAATGCTGCCTACTTTGGGGACAGCCCTGCCTTATCCTGCAATTTCTTCAAAATGGCTGCATCGTCACATTTTCTGCCAGATATATGTCCACCGTACATCAAGCATCCGCCGGAGGCTTATATCAGATGGGAGATGGATTCTTGCCAATGATACTAGTACAACCCACACTAATTAACCGTACTTTTCACTGGTTTAAATTTCCATCTGCTGCGTTGTCGTCAATCGATGTAGCCACCGCTACGCCTCATTCCTCCGTCTTGCAGACTGAAAATTTATCCTGCGCGAAAGGTATCGATAATTAGTGTGGATTATACTAGCAAGTAACTCACCACCTAAAGGCGGGAGTATCTCTATCCGATATACAATTTTAAAAAATCTTTAACATATCCGCTTATTAATCAAATATCCATTTTATCACAATCATTCTTCTATCATACCATTCAGCGCATCATAGGATATATTCTTTTGCGTCTGTATTTTTTAATAGGCGCTACAATTCTTGCTTCTATCATACCATTCAGCGCATCATATGGTATATTCTTTTGCGCCTATATTTTTTAATAGGCGCTGCAATTCTTGATTTTTAATACCGCTCTCTTTTATCTTTCCAGATATTTTTTCCATCCAAAAATCTTGGACATCTTCTGCACGAAATGTCATAGAAAAATTCTGTGGTGTATGTACAACAATCTTGATATTCTGATTTCTCCTAGCCATAACAACCCGCTTTCCTGTCAGCAAGGTTTCATATTATTTTATGAAACTGCTGGCATTTTATTCTTTCTGGGTTGTTAGGCATAGGATAAAAATTTATATTCTGCTATATTTTTCTATCCTTCGATCGTGCTAAAAACTATTCTTCTAATGATTTTTTATCAATTTTTATATCCTTGTCGATTTCCTCCTTTATATTTTTATCTGAAATCAAAAATGAACTTCTGTTTGGTTTTGTCATCTGATAATTCAAATTTAATATTTCCATAATTTTATTAAAGTTCTTATTTGAAAGAGTTCTTTCATTACTTGGCTTACCCAATTCTTTCATTATACTTTTTATTTCTTCGTCAGGATAACCTTCATGATCTGCACAACATCCAATCACCTGAGAAATATAGCTTTTGATTCTTTCGCGCATCTCTTTATTTTCTTCTGCATTCAACTCTCGATTTTTATATTCCTCAATAATCTTGCTTATTTGATCAAACAAAGTTTTTGTCAATTCTTTAATTTCCTGTTCTGCTTCCTTACGTCCCAACCACTCCAACTGCTCTCTAAGAAAAGCTGTTCCTCCTTCTTTTTCAAATCTTTCAACCATGCCTTTATAATATCTATATAGGTAATCATATTGCGCAATTGCAAGTTTACTAAAAACCACCTTTCTTTGATCTACATAGCAAATGTTTTTTACACATTGTAAAAATACATTTGATTCCAAAATTTGCTCTAATACCACGCTGATATCCATTTGAAAATTATATTTCTCTGCTTCACTGATAAACCTTTGCCGTTTTTCGCATTCTACAAGACATTTACGGAAACATTCTTTCTCCCTCAACAGAATATAGACCTCCAGTTTTTCCATATCTGATGTCACTCTTTTCCGTCCCAGCATTTGTATGAACTGCTCTCGTGTCATAGCCATAATAATTAACTTTCTCAAGTCTAAATCTTTAATTGATATACCATTATCCATCACACTAGTTGCAATCAAAACTTTTTTGTCATATTTCTCTCTTATACTGATTATCTGTAATGTTCCCGATAATTCTCTATCTTTCTTAGATTCTGCCGTAATAAAAGCTGAATCTATCTCTTTTTCCCGCAATGCTTTTTCTATCTTCTTTCCATTTTCAATGCTGTCCACAAATATAAGCCATTTTGCCTTATCCTTTTCCACAAGCTCTGATATCTCATCCACTTTTTTCAATAGAGAGACTTTTACATAAGAATAGTCCGCTTCCGTCTGATAACTTTTAACAACATCTCTTATATCCAAATCCCCACGCATAGCATATGCGCCACTTCTGTTTTTTTCTTCCTCTGTTGCTTCATGTATATTATTGTCTTGTAAAATATAATCTTTCATCCTATCAATAGTTGCAGAAATAAAAATTAAAGTTGTATTTTCCTTCCAACTCATGATCCAGTCATAAGATAATTGCGTACATGTATTAAATGTAGAATCTTCCAAAAAATAGTGGCATTCATCCGCAATAATAAAATCATATTTTTCTTGCCTTATTGACCCAAAATCGGAATTTGTTTTACACTCGTTTTCAAGTGTTTGATATAATTTTACATTAATTACATTTGCCAGATTTTCACTCGTTATATTCCTGTCACTTCTCAATCTGCATTTTATCTCTGTATTAATTTTTTCTTCAATCTGTTCCTTCAATATACTTCTATTGACGAGATAAAGAATCCTCTTACCACTTATAGCTGCAAATTCCAATAATTCATTTAAAATAAAAAACGTTTTTCCCGCTCCTGTATGGGCTGACAAAAAAATCATCTGCCCTGGTTTCCATTCTTTGTATTCTTCTGCAATAATCTCTGATATATATTGCTCCATAATTTTTCCTCCTCTACACATTTTTGGAATTAGGATTTATTAATATTACACTTTTCCAATTTCCATTTTTCTTAATCGCCTTGTTGCGTTTCCAATATACAATATATTGTTTAAAAAATATGTCATTTTATATCGAATAATAAAAATTATTCCAATTTCCAATCTTCATTTGTAAAAAAATGGAACCATAGCATTTTACAGTTCCATTTTTCCATCATTACTCCAAACCTGCAATTATTCTATAATACTTCCCTGGAATCTGTACCTTTCCTGTCTCATATTTCTTATAGGCAGACAGCGGTATCTGGAACTTTTCACAGAACTCCCTCTGTGACATTCCCTTTCCCCTGCGAATGCCTTTCAGGTATTGCGGCACGTCAGC
The DNA here is from genome assembly GCA_951801955.1 of uncultured Lachnospiraceae bacterium. GTDB lineage: Bacteria > Bacillota > Clostridia > Lachnospirales > Lachnospiraceae > Petralouisia. Next base: position 52,391 of record CATOOV010000001.1, on the reverse strand, counting down.
AGTGTCCACAAACCTATGGTACTCATTGCAAAAGTAATACATGTCCTCCTCAAAGTATACTGCCATCTTTTTCAGCACTGCAATATCCATATGGTCTTCTGGAATTTTCCCGTTGGCATAACTGAAAATCGTATCTCTGGAACAACCCAAGGCATTTGCCAATTTCCGATAAGAAGTTTTTGTCCTGTGCAGATGATATTTTATCTTGTCGGGAATATCTGCCTCTATCCCTGGCACTTCCTCAAACATTCCCTGGAACACCTCGCTGGATTTCGTTAAAACAGCTCCTGTATTCTTTTCCTTATTCTTGCGCTGCTTTCTGCGCATAGAGGTATACTCGCAGAGTGTTTCCTCACTCTTGCGCTGCTTTCTGTGCATAGTATACTTTGAAAGTGTTTCCGCTGCTCTACCATCGGCAAATCCACCCTTCTTTCTCTTTTAGCAGGCTTGATAGAACCGGAACATGGTTCTATTTTGCTTTATGGGCAAAAATTGTTCCAAAAAAATGGCGGAACTATTGGTTATATGCTTCAGCACGACCATTTATTTGAGTGGCGAACCATAGAGAAGAATATGCTGCTTGGTCTGGAAATCCAAAAAAAACTTACCCCTGCTACACGGGAAAAAGTATATGATATGCTCAAAACCTATGGATTATATAAATTTAAGAACTCCAGACCTTCCCAGCTTTCAGGCGGAATGAGGCAGCGTGCAGCGTTAATTCGCACCCTGGCACTGGATCCAGAAATTTTACTTTTGGATGAACCCTTTTCTGCTTTAGATTACCAGACGAGGCTTACGGTTGGAGATGATATCGGCTCTATTATAAAGAAAGAACAAAAAACGGCGATATTAGTTACACATGATTTGTCAGAAGCTGTGAGTTTAGGCAGTCAAGTACTGGTTTTAAGCAAACGTCCTGCGACTATCAAAAGCATTATCCCGATTTCCTTTCCAGATAACATAAGCGCATTGGAACGGAGAAACTCGCCAGAATTTAAAGATTATTTCAATCAAATATGGAAGGAGTTGAATGACGATGAGTGAGATTTCCCTTGCCCAGCAGAAATACCTGCTGACACAAAAAAAGCACAGGCGTACTGTTACAGTCAGCCGGCTATGCATCTTTGTGTTCTTTCTTGGGATTTGGGAAGGTGCAGCAAGGCTGGAACTGATCGATTCTTTCTTTTTCAGCAGCCCTTCCCGCGTATGTTTGTGTGCCTATCAGATGGCTTTAGACCATTCACTGTTCGGGCATATTGGCATTACCCTATTTGAGACAATTGCAAGTTTTGGGCTCGTAACCCTCCTTGCACTTATTATTACGATTATTTTATGGCTGAACAAACAGGTTTCAGAAACCCTGGAACCTTACCTGGTCATTTTAAACAGCCTGCCAAAATCGGCACTTGCCCCTTTGCTGATTGTATGGTTGGGCGCAAATTACAAAACAATTATTATCACTGGTATGTCCGTTGCCATTTTTGGCTCTATTTTAAGTTTATATACCAGTTTTCAATCCGTTGATCCAGAAAAGATTAAATTGATTCAGACTCTTGGCGGAAAGAAATACCATATTTTAACCAAAGTGATACTTCCCGCTAATATCCCTTCTTTGTTTTCCATTATGAAGGTAAACATTGGACTTTGCCTAGTAGGCGTTATTATTGGAGAATTTATTTCTTCCAGGCAGGGACTGGGATATTTGATTATTTATGGCAGCCAAGTTTTCAAACTTGACTGGGTCATTATGTCGATTGTAATTTTGTGCATCCTCGCCTGGGGCTTATACAGCTTATTAAGCCAATTGGAAAAACATTATCAAAAACATATGTCTTAATAACGATATCCAAAGAGCTCCCCATTATGCCATTCGGCGTATCATATGGTATATCCAAGGGCATCCTATTATACCATTTGGCATATTATATGACAAAATAAATATGCACACTTGCACAAGGGGAAACTATCGCTGCGCAATTGTGCGCGGCAAAGTGTGCAAACCAATTCCACCAAGAATGGGAATAATGGGGATGTAGGAGGCTTACCCACTTTGTTCTCATATAGGAAATTCCTTCGAAATTCCTATATGAGAACACTACCATGCGCACGCGCACAAGAGGAAATGATTGCTACGCAATTGTGCGCGGCGCGGAACAAAAGATGCGTGAGCAAAAGGAATTGTTCGCTGGAGTGCATGAAACGCACTTTTGTTCAATTATTTAACCTGAATACCTAAGTGCATCAATCGGTTTCTTTTTTGCTGCTTTATTTGCTGGATATAATCCAAACACAATTCCAATTAAACCAGAAAATGCCACAGAAAGTAATACCACTGTTTTATCCATAGAAACGTCTATCGAAGATCCCATCACTCCCCCTATTACTTGCAAGGCACCCCAGGAACATCCAATTCCTGCGATACATCCTGCCATACTGACCATCAGCGCTTCTAAGAGAAACTGCAGCATAATACTGCCTTGTCCCGCTCCAATTGCCTTGCGAATACCAATTTCCCTAGTGCGTTCTGTTACGGATACAAGCATAATGTTCATAATTCCAATTCCGCCCACCAGGAGGGAAATTGCAGCGATGCCTCCCAGCATCAAAGACATGGTATGGTCTACATTTTCCATAGCTTCCAACACTTCAGACTGATTCTGAATTGAAAATGCTTCCTCATCATTTTGGAAACGCTGCATCAAAACCTCATTTAATTTCCACTCGGCAGCCTCCATGGAATCCTCTTTTGCAGAAGAAAGATAAAACTGCGTGATTTCCAACACATTATCAGCTAGTTTGCTCAAAGTGGAATATGGGATATACCCCTCCATCACAACCGTTTCAGAACTGTCATCACTGCTTTTGACCATCATTGCCGAGGAAGGAGAGATACAATCTCTGGAAAGAACACCCACTACTTGGAAATTTTTTCCATCCAGCATTAAATATTCGCCCTCAGCGTCTGCCCTTCCAAAAAATTCTACTGCCGTATCATAAGATATCACCATTACATAAGAATGATTGTCTAGATCTGTCTGTTTTAGGAATCTGCCAGAATACAATTCCATTCCCATAATGGAAAAATATCCGCCGCTGGTTCCATATAAATTTACAGAGTTGCTGGTGTAACCGCTCTTTCCAGTGACACTGGTTCTTCCTATAGGAGCCTCTTCTAGAAATTCCTCCTGGTCCAGCAACTTGAAAAACTCCGATAGCTTTAACGGGTTTTCTTTATTGTCCGAAATCTGGACACTTAAGTAATTGCTTCCCATTTGGGAAATTTGGCTGGATACAGAATTTCCGGCGCCATCTGCAATAGATACCAATATAATCAATGCCGCCACTCCAATAATAATTCCCAGCATTGTGAGAAATGTCCTAAGCTTATTGGCACACACTGCATTCCATGCCATTTTCCCTGTCTGAATCAACATTCTGCCACCTCCTTCACCCTTCCATCCCGAATATGGATTTTGCGCCCTGCCTCCTCTGCTACCTGGCTGTCGTGGGTGATCAATACAATGGTATTTCCTGTTTCATGAAGCGTATGGAACAGTGTCATGATTTCCTGCCCTGTTTTGGAATCCAAATTTCCAGTAGGCTCATCCGCAAGAAAAAGACATGGTTTTGTCACTAAGGCACGGGCGATTGCCACTCTTTGCTGCTGCCCGCCTGACAACTCTGTGGGACGGTGCCCCATGCGATGGGACAGTTCCACTTGTTCCAAAGCTTTTTGCACCCTGTGCTTGCGTTCCTGTGCAGAAAGTTTTTGATAAATCAAAGGAAGTTCTACATTTTCTTCGGCAGTAAGCCGCGGCAGCAAATTAAAATTTTGAAAAATAAATCCAATCTTCTGATTTCTGATCTTTGCCAATTCTTTTTCTGAATAACGTTCTATGGAAACCCCATCCAAAATATAGGACCCCTCGTCTGCAGTATCCAGGCAGCCAATAATATTCATCATTGTCGATTTTCCGCTTCCAGAAGGTCCCACAATGCTGACAAACTCACCCTTACCGATTTCTAGGCTTGCATGATCTAAAGCATATACTTTGTCATTGCCCATTTCATATATTTTTGATACTTCCTGTAACTGAATCATATTCTGTACTCCTATTCTTCCCTGCCAGATCTTCCGCCTCCTGGCATTCCTCTCTCAGAACTACCTCCTGGGAACTCTCCCTGTGGCATTTCCCCCATATTCCTGTCAGGACCGCCTTCCATTTTTTCAAAATTTTGCTTCATGTCTTGTCGTGATGTATTTCCAGTCTTCTGATAATAAATAATATCGCCTTCTGACAACCCTTCTGCAATTTCCACTGTATTCCCATCAGACAACCCTGTGGTTACTTCCTGCTCCCCAGAAAGGTTTCCATCACCGTCTTTCTCAGTAAAAACAAATACTCGATTTCCACGCTCCTGAAGGGCATTTACCGGAATAGTCACCACGTTTTCCCGCTCTTCAATAGTAATGACAGCAGAAGCATTCATCCCCTCTTTCATACGTTCATCTTTTGCAATGGTAAGTTCTACGGTATATTTCGCCACGCCTCCGCTGGAACTGCTTGCTGAACTTCCTACTTTTGTGACTGTCCCGGTATATGTTTCATCCTCAATGGCATCCAATGTTACCTCTGCCTGTTGGTCTTTGGAAACAGAATTGATGTCCAATTCATCTACATTTACAGACAATACCATTGTATCTGCCACTGCCATTGTAAAAGCAGCAACTTCGCTGTCACTTGTATTGGAATTTTCTTGCGTACTGCCGTCTTGGTCGTCGGTTTTTGTCGTGCTGCTTTGACTTTCATTGGTTGAAACAGAGGTATTTCCTGTTCCTGCTGCGCTTATCCCACTGTCGGAAGCATTTGCCATTTTAACGCTGTTATCCTGCGTCCCGTTTCCAGTATCTTCTCCTGTTTGCGTATGATTCCCAAGATCATTTTGCTGTGGCATTTCATTGTCATTCTGGGAAGGATTTTCATCTTCTCCATTTTCCTTTCCGCTTCCGTCCCCATTTCCATCTTCTGAATCGTTTCCACTTCCTCCTTCTCCATCTTTATCTCCTGAACCATTTCCGTCTTCTCCGTCTTTATCTCCTTCTCCGTCTCCATCTTCTCCATCTTTTCCGTCTTTATCTCCTGGGCCGTCTCCATCTTCTCCATCTTTTCCGTCTTTATCTCCTGGGTCGTCTCCATCTTCTCCATCTTTTCCGTCTTTATCTCCTGAACCATTTCCGTCTTTATCTCCTGGGTCGTTTCCGTCTTCTCCATCTTTTCCGTCTTTATCTCCTGGGGTGTTTCCGTCTTCTCCATCTTTTCCGTCTTTATCTCCTGAACCGTTTCCAGAGTCATTTCCATTCCCAGAGTTATCTCCATTTCCAGAATCATGATCATTATCTTCCTTTTCTGTTAATGGATAAGTAATTTGAAAACTTATGGTTTTTCCATCTTTTGATACAATCAAGCCTGACAAAACCCCAATCTTTACTTTACCGATACTGTCGGATGAAAAACAATATCCTTCCTTCGCCATCAACGTAATGTCTGCCTGATAAGACGTCTCTGAAGCAAATATCTGATGATTCGGTTTCCAAGAGATCATTCCTTCATAACTACCATCCCCTGCTGTAAGCTTTATCTGTGGTTTTGCTCCTGTTTTCGGTGTCTCTACCACAAGGGTACTGCTGTCTGCCGTGCCGGAATCTGTAATTTCCAAACTCAATGGCTGCTCCTCTTCTTTGGGGGAAGAAGTATTCTGCGTACTTCCAACCATTATTGCCGTATGTTTTGATAACTGTATGGTCTCTGCTGCTTTCTCAGCAGTCTGGCTGTTCTCTGAGGAAATATTTACTGTCTGGATCATCCCATCTGATTTTGCTGTTATTATTCCATTTTGTGACAATGCCATTAATTCCTGCAGCTCTTCTGCCAATTCTTGTCTTTCTGCCATCTTTTCCTGATATTCCAAACTTTGTCCATTATGGTCAACCTTCAAAAGTGTAGTTCCTGTATATACCATCTCATCTTCTACTACACAGAGTTCCTCAACAATTCCAGATGATGCGGTAATGGCAAGCTGCTGATGAATATAGGTAACTCCATTTCCAATAGAATTACCCTCAGAATCTGTAATTGCTACATGTTCCTCAATTCCGATACCACTGTCAGAGCAAAGAATTATGCAAGTCCCTTCCATAATGCTCTCCACAATCCCTTCCCGCTGCGAATCATCAGAACGTGTCACAATAACGGTATCTCCCTGTATAAGTTCGGCGTCTGTCTCAACTTCCACGGCTAAATATCCATCCATAGAAAGCAGCAACAGCGCTCCCTGTTCCACCATACACTCTGATACTTCCTGCTCCTCTTTCACATATATCTTTTTTACTCTGCCATCCACTTTGGATGTAATGGATTGAATATCAGAATCATCCATACTCTCATCAATTTCTTCATCCAAAGCCTCCATCTCTTCTTGGACACTTTCTATGGCACGAAGTACGGATGTTTGGTTTACGGTTGCCAATACATCTCCCTTGGAGACATAATCACCAGCTTCCACATTCACTTCCTGCACAACAATTCCAGATGGAATCGTTATCGCCTCCCCTTCTTTGTGCTGCAGATTACCCGTTCCTACAATGGTATTGGCTATTGTCCCTGTTTTTGCCTGTGTTTCCTGGATAGACATTTCCTGTGCAGACGCCTGTGCCGCTGGCTTACCCTGAACGAAATAAATTCCAACAGAAACAACTCCAATTCCCACAGCAAGAGCAACACAGATCCAGATTTTTTTCTTTTTCATTATTTTCTTATTCAATCCTGCTTCCTCCTATCATCCTATATTTAAATCTGTTTTCCAGAGTTCCTTCTTAAATACTTTTGGGCTTTTCAATTTGATAATTACCCCATTCGGTAGTTTTAGCGGCTTCCGAAAAATTTGCTGTGTCATCATAATTTTCTACTGTAATTGTGTAATTACTGGTACCTTTCACATAAATTGTCCCATCCGTATTTTGAACCGTAACCGTATTTCCTTTCTCATCCACAATACTGCCCTCACTGGCAAGGGCGCTTAACGTGCTGTCTGCTGTTACTGTCCAGGTACACCCTTCTCCTAAATATAGATTGCACCAGCCCTCTCCGCCGCTTCCAGCGGCACTTTCATCCTGCACCACGGCTCCTGTCAATTGGCTGTTTTCTTTGATATAAAAATCCAATTGGCTGATACTATCCCAGATCACATTTCCTTCCATAATTTGATTGTCAGCAGTAAACAAACAATCCGCACCATTACTTCCAGCCGTTCCCCAGCCACGCTGATTTTGATTTCCTGTGCATTTCAAGAAAAAGTTGCTGTCTTTTGCATTGTCAATTGTTACATTTGACAACATAATTGTAGATTCTGTATTGGTAGTATAAAACATACCGCCATGATTTGCTTTTAAGCTTCCACCTTGCATTTCAAATGTACTGTTGCCGATCTTAGAATCCTCTGACATACTCTGATAAAGGATCACATTCCAAGTGCAGTCATTCCTCTCATCCATCCCCATAGTTCCAGTTAATTGGCTGTTATAAAGGTGAATGGAATTCAAGCCTTCTATACAAACTGCCTCGGAGCCATTGGCTGTAAGTTTTGCATTATTTATAGCAATATCTGCCGTACTATAGATTGCCGGAGAACCCACCCCGTTAGAAGTATAATTACCCCCGTCTACAACCATGGTTCCACCACCCCGGTCGCTGCGAATTGCCGCTGCTGATTCTCCATTTGTCTCCACTTCCATATCCCATGCATACAATTTGCCTCCTCCTGCCACATGAATTCCTCCAGAGGTATTCTGTTGTGTGGTAACAGAGGTACTTGCTGTATAAACAGTTCCTTTTTCATAGGCAAAAATTCCTGCCCCTCCTGCTGCGTTTGTCTCAATAGTACTATCTGAAATGTATATATTTCCATCTTTTGCAAGTACAGCTGCCCCAACTCCATAAAAGCTGGAGTTGTCCCCCCCTGTACTATCTTCTGACTCCCTAAAAACAGAAATATTTTTAAATTCTGCAGTGGCTTTTTCAGAAACAAGGATAGCATTTTCATCTGTCCCTTTTGAAGTTATTGTGTCTCCTTCCAAAGAAACATCACTATGATATTCCTTTACTGCAGCATAATTTTCAGGCTGGGAATCCAGATTTTGTTGGTCTCCTCCCATTTTTGACATTACAGTTACTTCATTTGCACTTCCATCTTCTGCAAGCGTCACCATAATGGTATCTCCTTTCGAAATATCAGAAATGGAAATATTTTCACTTTGTCCTTCTCCATCCGGCTGTTTGGGCATCTCCCCATCCCCTGGCATTTCTCCATCCGGCTGTTTGGGCATCTCCCCATCTCCTGGCATTTCTCCATCTTGTCGGTTGGGCATCCCCCCATTTCCTGGCGCTTCTCCATCCGGCTGTTTGGAAATATCCCTGCCATCCGCCATATTTTCACCGTGCCCCATAGTCTGACGTTTATAGGTTGTATTCTGTGTTACCTGGATTTGCTGTTCCTCCCCTGTCAATTCCAATATAGATGGTATTTCTTGGGGCTGTCCTGCAGTACCATTTTCTTTTGGATTTTCTATTTTTCCTTTCTCTCGCTGTCCTTCTGAGTTTTCTCCTCCGTCCATTTGTCCTGATACTTCTTTTTCCGGGGCTTTTCTATTTTTTCTAGTCCCCACTTGTATGGTTATTGTATTTTCCGTTAATTGACTAACTTGACCATAAACAATATCTTTATTTTCTTCTTGTTCAGAAACGGCATATTTTTCTTTTATCCCTTTCTCCATTTTTCCGCACCCCTGAAACATAGAAAAACAAAGGGCTGTACCAAGCAAAAAAGCAATATATTTTCTTTTCATAAACTTCACCTTTCCTCTCATACACAATTCTTCTTTCCTGCTCAGTATAATCTTGGAACTTAAAATGAAGCTTAAATATTATTTGAAAAATGTGTGAAATATCACAATGTCATTAACTTAAGAAAAAACAATGCCGGATAGCTTTACGCCCATCCATGGGGGAAAAGACATCTGGTATTGTTTTGGAAAATCAATTCTAATATTTGATGCCATTCTACTGTATTTATCATACGGGACATACTCATGCCTTATATCTTTTCTGATCAATAAGCTCTTTTATGCGTATTTGAATATTTTCCCGCAAGCTGCCCCTTTGTCCGGTGGTAATGGCGGTCTGGTCTTATTGGAACCAGATTTTTGCTGATGTCCTCATAAATCTGCTGGAACAGTTTATCCTGTTTCTGCGCATCCCTTTCCAACAGAATATAGATCAGGTCATTTTTCAGTCTTCCATGCGCCGGTCAATATCTGTCTGTTCCCTGATAATGCCGGATGCGGCCCTTGTCCAGACAGATGTCCACCCATGTGTCCGATGCCGGCAGGGCAGCCTGCTCTTTTTTATAATCACTGGATTTGAGGCGCACAAGGAATGGGATGTTCTTTTCCATCATCCGGATAAAGACCGGGGTAGACGGGTATCCCCTGTCCATGACGACCAGAAACGGCTGTGATATGCCGACCGTTTCAGGTACACGGTCAATCTGTTCTTCTACAAGCCGCATTCCATCAAATTTACATTTACGGCAGTCACTCTCCAAAATCATCCGGTCCATGACATCATACAGACATCCAAGCCCTATGGATGCCTGGGGCTTTGTCCCTTTTCTGCTGGATGTCCCGAATTCTTCCAGGGTTTCTTTTGTAGTAGGGATATTGATCCCTGAGCCGTCCGCGGCAAGGGCTAGATATCCGTGGAAGGTAGAAAATCCGGGTTCCGCATAAAAGTTCCTGTTATGATGGCGGCAGGGCTCATAAAAAACCAGCGGGTTCAGCTTCATACGCTGTTTCAGATAGCCAGGTTTTGATATTCCCATTCCTGGATGTGCAGTCTTCATATAATTTCGTAGTTCCAGGCTCAAAGTAATCCCCCTCCGGTTGGTCATGGTAAACAGAAGATCCTTCAGCGGCATTTTTCTATTTCTTATAAAAGAGGACATATTCCCATTTCTGCAGAAATCATGGAATTCATCCTGATGGATTAAACTGATATCACAACAGGTACGTTTTTGAGAATTTTTCATAAAACCACCTGCCTTTAGAGAAAAACATCAGTCAGCTGCTTTTATTATACAGTATAAGATACAGAAAAAAGGAACCTTTTACAAGCTAAAATGTAAAAGATTCCTTAAGTTAATGACATTGTGGATTTGCGTCAACTTCTACTGACAAACAGTTGTTTTTAGCAATTACCGCATTCTTTTGCAGAAATCTGCCATTGCCTCCGATATTTTAATCTGCTGGGGACAGACAGCCTCACAGCTCCTGCAGCCAACACAAGCGCTGGGTCTCTTTTCTTCTGGTACTGCCATCAGCGCCATTGGCGCGAGGAAACCACCCTCAGAAAAACTGTGTTCATTATACAATTCCAGCAAAGAAGGAATATCCAGCCCCTTGGGACAATGGCTGACACAATAGCGGCATGCCGTACAGGGAAGGATTTTTTTGTTTAACATTTCTTCTGCAACCTGCAAAACAGCATCAAATTCCGCCTGATTTAAGGGCTGCTCTGTCTCAAAGGTTTGGATATTTTCCTTAAGCTGAGTAAAATCCGACATCCCCGAAAGTACCATTGTCACCTCTCCAAGCGCCTGCAAAAATCGAAAAGCAATGCTGGGAATTGTCTCATTGGGACGCAGCGCTTTTAATTTATGTTCCGCTTCCTCGGATAAACTGCAGAGCTTCCCGCCTCGCAAAGGCTCCATCACCCACACAGGAATGTGATACTCTGAAAGCAGTTCCACTTTTGCCTTTGCATCTTGGAACGTCCAGTCCAGCCAGTTTAACTGGATTTGGCAAAATTCCATATGCTCCCCGTAGGCTTCTAAAAACCGTCTCATCACTTCACAGCTTCCATGGGCAGAAAATCCGAGATGGCGGATGCGCCCATTTCTTTTTTGTTCCATCAAATATGTAAAAATATGATATTTCTCATCCAGATACGCATCAATATTCATCTCGCAAACATTGTGGAACAGATAAAAATCAAAGTATTCCACCCCGCACTTTTCTAGCTGGCGCTCAAAAATCTCTTCCACTTTGTCCATATTGGACAGGTCATATCCAGGAAACTTGCTGGCAAGATAATAGTCCTCCCTTGGATAAATGCCAAGGAGCCTGCCCATCACAAGCTCCGAATTGCCATTGTGGTATCCCCATGCAGTATCATAATAGTTGATTCCCTGTTCCATGGCATAGGCAACCATCTCAGTCGCTTTTTCCTCATCAATTTTTGCATCGTCCCCATCCAAAACCGGAAGACGCATTGCCCCCATACCAAGAGCAGATAATTTTAAATCTTGAAATTCTTTGTAAACCATGCTTTCACCTTGACGTGACGAGCCTGTTAGGTCCACGCCTTTCCCTTTCTTTTTCTATAATTTTGCATCTATGAGACACGAGTTTTTCAATATTTTTCCCACCTCAACCATATTACGTTCCATAAAACCTGCAATCTCTCCTCAGCCAACATTGCGCTAATTCTATCATAATTCGGATATTCTAAGAAACCTGCTCGACCATCAAACTCTTATCTACATATATTTCATTGTTTCAATGATTTTGAAATCGTATCATTGGAGTACTTGTAGTGAATTACCCATTGTCTAAAGCCAATGGGCTTCCTGCTTCATAATCCTCGAAATCTTTTGTACCAGCCTTCTTGCTGCGAATCTTATCAGCTAAAATAAATCAGTTCGTCTTCTGGTTTCTCTGCCGGCTGGATGTTCAGGGCATACAAGACGGGACCCTTTCCCTTGTATTCCAGGGCAAACTCATAATGTATCTCTGCTGTAATGGTAATCCAGGACTTGTGGGCAATCTCTGATGCCCTGTCGCACTTACATTTAAATCCTACAAAGGTAATATCATCTTCACAGCAAGTCATGGCAAAACGCCCTGGCACAAATACTCCCTTTTTTAACTTTTGCGGGCGATAGACCAACGCAAGAAAGCGGACTTTCTTGCCTTCATACTTTTTCGGGTCATCCATAGCATCCATGTACCAGATCCCATAATCCATATCTGTAATCTCTACAACTTCCTGACCCAGATCATAGGGCAGTTCTTCCATGTCATTTTCATCTATTGTACCATCTGCACGTTCATAGGCGATCTGTGCTTTCCGATTAAGTACTTTAATCGCACGGCGGAATTTGCCCTTTGGGGTATCGTCGTCACAACGGTTGAAAATCACCACATCTGCTGCAAATAACTGTTCCATAATCATGGCACGCATATTGTTGAGATACATTTCAAAAGTAGTTGCATCCACTGTGGCAAGGGACTGCACCAGCACCCAGTCCTTTGGCAGATCTATTTCCAAGAAGGTAGACATCTGCCAAGTTCCATTGTATTCGATAAATACCTGATCTGGCTGGTACGCAAGCTGTAATTCCTTTAACTTCGCCGAGGTAAATGCTGTTTCCTCCTCAATCATAACCAAACTGGTATGGACTTTCGCCAATTGAGCTTCCTCAAATTCTACCTCTCCATCCTCACAGAGAATCAGCAGTGTCTCCCCCCCCTCGCCAAACTCCCCATCAATCAGGGTTTCTCTGATGAGAGAACTTTTCCCACTGTCCATAAACCCGGAAAAAAGATATACTGGAATCTCCATTCTTTCACACCCTTTCTTCTCAATTCTTCTTACACTCTTTGATGATCCCCAGCCTTAGAACATTATTGACCCTAATGGATAGAACAATTCCTATATGATGGGCTGAAAATATTTCCAAGTGGGGTTCCATATTTCCCTGGTAGGTAGAACTAGATTCCAAAAAGTTCCGCTAATTTTTCTTCTTTCAACTCTGTACCAATCACACAAAGCCTTCCAGTATAGTCAGCTTCCCCGTTTCGGAGTTCATATTCCCCATCCACCATATCAAAATAAATCCAGGTACTGTCCTCACAGGGCACCATACCTTTGGCACGCAGGATAGTTCCATAATCCTCCGTGTCACAGAATACCTTCATGGCATGTTCAATGGTTTCCCTTGTAAATACATGGGGGGTCTCTTTTCCCCAGCTAGTAAATACTTCATCTGCATGATGGTGATGGTGCTCATGGCATCCGCAAGTACAGTCCTCTCCGTGGTCGTGATGGTGCTCATGACACTCATGCCCATGCTCGTGATGGTGCTCATGGCACTCATGCTCATGGTCATGTTGGTGCTCATGGCATTCATGCCCGTGCTCGTGATGGTGCTCATGGCACTCATGCTCATGGTCATGTTGGTGCTCATGGCATTCATGCCCGTGCTCGTGATGATGTTTGTGCTCTTCTAAAAGTTGTTCTTCCAAGGATTTTTGCTGCCCAATTACCTTATAAATTTGCTTTCCATCAATCTTTTCCCACGCAGTTGTGATAATTGCTGCTTTGGGATTCTTCTCCTGAATCGCCTTTGCCACTGTTTCTGTCTGTTCTGGCTTCACATTCTGGGTGCGGCTCAATACTACCACTGTTGCATATTCAATCTGGTTATTAAAAAATTCACCAAATGCTTTCATCTGTTTCATTGCCTTTGCCGCATTAACCACGGTAATCCGTCCATTCAATTTTACTTGATTTTCTTTTTCTACTTCCTGCACAGATTTCATAACATCAGACAATTTTCCTACGCCGGACGGCTCAATCAAAATGCGGTCAGGATGGAAACGTTCCATCACCTCCCTAAGGTTTTTTCCAAAATCTCCCACCAGGGAACAACAGATACAGCCAGAGTTTAATTCACTAATCTCAATCCCAGAATCTTTTAAAAAACCTCCATCAATGCCAATCTCTCCAAATTCATTTTCAATCAGCACAATCTTTTCTCCCTGAAAGACATCTTCCAACATTTTTTTAATAAAGGTTGTCTTTCCTGCACCTAAAAAACCTGAAATAATATCAATCTTTGTCATGTCGCTTTCCTCCTGATTTTTGATTCTATTTCTAATCTTTTCTTTCTAAATATCTGCTTTTCGCAGAGTTACCACGCCTTTTTGCACCAGAAATGCGGGACGGTAAGACAGCTTTGCTTTACGAAGCCCCTCGGAACCCGTATCTTCTTCCCGGTTCACAAACTGGTATCCTTGTGCCGTGTGGGTGACAAACTGCTGGTTAATCATAGGATATGCCCCCTGTATCCAGGCATAAGCCTTTTCAATATGCACCACAAAAGTATCTGGATTTAACGGCTCTCCAATGGTAAAAGCAATCACCTCTCCTTGCGGCTTGGCACGCAAAAGCCCGCCCTTTAATTTTAACTCCTCCAAAAGCCGCAGGGAATTTAAGGTAACACACATCTCATCCCGTTTTTCCACATCAATCTCACACTGCATTTCTTCCCGCCATTTCAACGCCATCTGAAAACATTCTTCTGCATTTTCCGTATTAATTGGCTCGTATACCCAGTCGGGATTATTTTCCTTAAATTTATTGATGTGATTGCGCTTGCCATGAAGTTTTTTTCCGGCAAGGGTAGTCAATTTCTCTGTCTCATACACATAATCGGCAAGATCCCTGTTATATTCAATCTGAAACTTTGCTGGATACCAGGATTCCAACAATTCAAAATCCTGTTCTAAAACCAGATGCATATGAAATGGAACCGACTGTTCTTCAAACCATAAAAGCATTGCATCCATTGCCTTATGAACCTGCTGCTGCCCACCTGCCGGAAATGTAATGCTGACTTCCCCGTTTTCTGTATATCCCCGAAATAACAACGCATCCTCCACGATTGCAAAGTCTGTTTTATATTTTCGGCTCCAGAGATAAATATTGGAAAATGATAATTCACAGCTCCGATATGTTTTGTGCTTTAAATAACCTTCAATTACGTTCTGGTCTTCCAGTTCAATCTTCTTAAATAATATATCCATAAAACTCTTATAATCTCCTTATCCGGCAAACTGCATCTGATATAACTTTGCATAAATGCCATCTTTTTCCAGTAACTCCTTGTGGCTTCCTTCTTCCTCAATCCCGGTATCTGTAAGGACTAAAATCTTCTGGGCATTGCGTATAGTGGACAGCCTGTGCGCAATCACAAACGTAGTACGGTTTTTGGCAAGTTTCTCCAAAGACTCCTGCACCACCTTTTCACTTTCATTATCCAGCGCTGATGTCGCCTCGTCAAATATAAGTATGGGCGGATTTTTCAAAAATACCCGCGCAATGGACAATCTCTGCTTTTGTCCCCCGGAAAGCTTTACGCCCCTCTGTCCAATATCTGTATCATATCCATTGGGCAATGCCATAATAAATTCATGGGCATTGGCATTTTTTGCTGCCTCTATCACTTCCTCCCTGGAAGCCTTTGGTTTGCCATAACGGATATTGTCCATCACAGTCCCCACAAACAGATAGACATCCTGCTGTACAATCCCAATCTTGCTACGAAGGCTCTTTAATTTGATATCGCGGATATCAATGCCATCAATCTTGACAGCGCCTTCTGTCACATCGTAAAACCGTGGAATTAAACTGCACAATGTGCTCTTTCCAGCGCCGGAAGAACCTACCAGTGCCATGTAGGAGCCAGCATGTACCTCAAGATTTATATGATGCAGCACCGTCTCTGTATTTTCCTCATAGTGAAAGGACACATCCTCAAAAGAAATGTCCCCTTTGATTTGTGGAATCTCCACTGCTCCCGACCGATCTACAATATCTGGCTCAATCGCCATCATTTCCATAAAACGCTCATAACCAGTATAACCGTTTTGGAACTGTTCTGTAAAATTGATCAGTTTTTTCACTGGCTCCGTAAAAGTATTGATATACAAAAGAAACGTAATCAAATCCGTCACGCTTACCTGCCCGTGGGTAATCAGCACGGCGCCCGCTACAAGGACAGCAATCGTAATCATGGTCGTCAAGGCTCCCAATCCAGAATGGTACCCTGCCATATAAATATAACTGTTTTTCTTCGCTGCCAAAAACCCTTGGTTACCCTGCTCAAATTTCTCCATCTCCACATCTTCGTTAGCAAAAGATTTCACTACGCGGATTCCTGAGAGGTTATCTTCAATTTGGCTGTTAATTTCAGCAATCTTAACCCGGTTGCGCTTAAAAGCACGTTTCATCCTGGTATTAAAATAGGCGGCATATACGAGCATAACAGGTACAAAGGCAAATGCCACCAAGGTTAATTTTCGGTCAATATTAATTAAAATCACAAAAGAACCGACAATTTTTATCAACGAAATCACAAGATCCTCTGGACCATGATGCAATAACTCACTGATGTCAAATAAATCACTGGTAATCCTTGACATCAACTGTCCAACTTTCTGATTGTTAAAAAAAGAAAAAGACAGCTTTTGATAATGCTCAAAAATTTCAGCACGCATATCATACTCAATCTTCGCGCCCATCACATGCCCATAATTAGAAATAAAGTAATTGCAAAAACACTCTATGGCAACCAAGGCAAGCATAACCACCCCAAGAACCGTGATTTTATCAAGCGCCGCCTGTGATTCCAGGGTAATCACGCGATCGGTAATATAACGCACAATCAAAGGAATCACCAACGTCACTCCTGCTCCCAAAATTGCAAAAAACATATCTGCAAGAAATAATGGCAGGTATGGTCTGTAGTAGGAGGCAAGCTTTTTCAATTTCTGTCCCATAATTTTGTTTCCTTTCTGAAATTTAAAATGCGAAAAGAACCTGCTGCTACCGCAGCAGGACCAATTTGAATCCACAGGGCATTTCACGCCAATGCCCGCAGGAATTAACAGATTTCCAACAGTTTTTCTTCAAACTTCTGAACGGGCAGCGGCTTATCAAAATAGTATCCCTGTGCCAGATAACAATTATTCTCTTTCAGCAGCTTCACTTGATCTACGGTTTCCACACCCTCCACAATACATTCTATATCCATATCCTGTGCCAGTGCAATCAAATGTTTAATCATAATCAGCTTGTGATCGTCTGTTTCTCCTTTTCCGGGAAGAAAACTCTTATCAATTTTTAATACGCTCCAAGGCAGCTCACGAATCAAATTGATCGAGGAATACCCTGTTCCAAAATCATCCACAGAAGTGCTGATTCCCTGTCCCCGCAGCCCAGAAACCAAGGTCTTAAGGTTGTCAAAATCTACCTCTATCCCAGTCTCTGTCAGCTCAATTTCAATATATTCATGGGGAACCTGGTATTTGTCCACAATGGCAAGTATATTCTCCAGCAAATCCATATCCCCCATATGGATACGGGATAAATTTACAGAAACAGTCACTACTTGCTTTCCCTCATCCAGCCACCTGCGTATATCCCTGCAGACATGCTCAAGCATATAAAAATCCAGCATACAAATCAGCTTACTTTGTTCTAAAATAGGCACAAATTCTCCAGGCGCCACCACTTTTCCATTCTGGAACCAGCGGCACAAGGCTTCCGCCCCAATTAAGCGATAATCTTTTAACAAAATTTTAGGCTGGTAATATACCTGGAATTCTTCCCTCTGGATTGCCTCTGGAAGCGAAGCTTCAATCATCTTCCCTACCCGGATTCCCTGCATCAATTCCTCATCGAAAAAAACATACTCCGTCTTGCGGACATTTTTTGCCATATTAATTGCAGTTCCAAGGCAATCCATAATATTAGCAGCGCTTTTGCAATTGCCTGGTATCATATAATAGCCGGCATACGTTGTGATCCAAACTCTTTTTTGCTCTTTTTCGTCGTAAACAATGCCAACGCCTTTTAAATAATCCATCACCAGTTTCAGATTGCTTTTAAAAAACAATGCCACAAAATTGTCCCCGCCTACCCGGCAGACCATCTCTTTGCTGCCAAGCCGATCCTTCAGTTTGCGAATAAATTTCCCCATTACCATGGTTCCCCGTCCGCGTCCAATCTGCTGGTTGATTACAGAAAAATGCTTCAGGTTAAAATAACATGCGGCATATTTTCCAATCTCCCCTTCTGAAATTTTAAGATTTGCATTCTTCATAAACCAGTTTAAATTATAAACGCCAAATTCCTGGTCCCGGAAAGTAAGATTATCCACCACTTGCATAATAAGGATGCGCCCCTGAAAGGTAAACAGCAGCTTTATAAAAATCTGAATTTTTTCCAGCTCTTGGGGCTCCCAGTCCGCTTCCCCTTTGACCTGATAAATAAAGTACTCAATCAGGTTCCCCTCTTCGGTCTGTTCACGATATTTTATACACCGTCCCTCATCGAAAGCGCCTTCCCGATAAAAGACGGCACGCCCGCCCCACTTTAATTCATCGTATTCCAAAACTTCATAAAATACGGCTTCCACCTGGGCAATCCTCAGCGCCTTGCACAGAGGGTCCATGGCTTCCTGGGTACCAGGGTGGATGAAATCTGAGATCTTTTCCATTTTCAAGATAAATTGCTCCATCGCCAACGCATACTCTTTTGTATCAAATGCCATATGCCGTTCCTCCCTTGACCTCAAGCTGGGGCAAAATAATTGTAAATACGGTTCCCTCTTCTTTACACATCACTTCGATTTTTCCTGACATCTGCCGAATCAAAAGGCTGACCAGGGAAAGCCCTAACTCTGTACCTTCTTCCCGCTCCAATGTATGTAAACTGCCGTTTCTCATATATTCCTGGATATATTTTAACTGTTGCTCTGAAAGTTCCATACTGGAAATCTCGATGGAAAGTATCAGCATAGCCGCATAAGATACTTTCTGACAAGCCGCCTTGATTACAATATCTCCTTGGGGGAAATGAGTGACACTGTTTATCAGCAATTTATTGACAATCTGTCCGATACGCCCAGAATCCCCAAGCATATTTTCTGGTACATTTTCATCTATTTGAATTTCAATTCGTGTACCAATATCTGGAACACAACCTTTTATCCCAGCTACCGTTTGGTTCAACAACTTGCGAATGCAATAATTGTTTTCACTGAGTTCTATCTTCCCTTCCGACATTTTGATATATTCTATCACATCTTCCACCATAGAATATACTTCTGTTCCCTGCAATAGTAAATTCTTCATCTTATGCTGCGCCTGGCTGTCTGCCTGGTCTTCCATCTGCTGGACACAGTTCATCCATTCCTTCATATTTTTCTTCATATTCCTGCTGAGATTTAAAATAAAATCTGTCTGGGAATGTGCGGCACGTCCAATTTTTCTGCTTTCCTGCAGATTCTGGTCATTGTGATATGCCATTTCAGACAGTGCCCCGGCAATTCGTTTCAGAAAATCAACCCCACGAATCACCTCATTTTGTGAGAGCACAAGAAGTTGTCTTGCAGTATCTAGAAAGCGTTCCGGGGCAAACCCCATCTCCGCTGCTTTCTGGCGCATACATTCTTCCTCCATATCCAACGTGCGCACTTGCCCGCCGAGAAAACTTCCCAATAAATTCCCTTGTATGACAATCGGTACTGCATAATTCAAAAACCCTGCACGACAAGAATACACGGAAGACTTCCCATCACACAGAGAAGGAGACACCGCTTTCCAGTTACATGATTCACATGTCCTGCACGCACTCTTAGAACCTTCTGCTGCATTTACACAAAAATTAGTAAACCTGCTTCCTTCCATTACCGGAATCCCATCGGAATCTACCACCATCACTGCCATCCCCGTATAATCTGAAAATCCCTCTTGGATCTGCCGCAGGATATTTTTATCAATCAATTCTGTTAAATGTATCTTCTCCATCCTACACCCTCTTTGCATGTTCTGTGTGCTCCTCATTGTCCATTATACCATATTTTAATAGATAATTTAACAAATAATTGAACTTTTGAAAACTTATGGAATCTTTTTCTGATTTATGCTACTCTAAGTTTAGAAAAAAACATTGACAATTACGAAGTTCTATCATGGTATTGATTGCTTCGTAATTTCACGATTACCGAAAAACATACCCAAGGGCACCCAATGATGCCATTCGGCATGTCACAAAGTATAAGAAAGGGGGATCTTTTATGACTCCAACAGAAAACTATTATGAACAGCTTGCCAAAACCACAATAAAAAATCTGGAAAAGCGACAGATGCAAGCCCACTACTGCCACACTGCGAAAGATGCCGCAGCGCTCGCCTCAGAACTGATACAGCCAGACAGCACCGTTTCTTTCGGCGGTTCTATGACGTTGGTGGAATCCGGCCTTATGGATTTATTACAAGAACGCAGTGGCATCACCCTTTTGGACCGAAGCAAAGCAGGCTCCCCAGAAGAAGTGGCTGAGATTTACCACAAGGCGCTCAGCGCTGATTACTATCTAATGAGCACCAATGCGATCTCTGTCAGCGGAGAACTGGTGAATATTGACGGTACTGGCAATCGGCTTGCCGCACTGCTCTATGGTCCCGCCAATGTAATTATCCTTGCAGGCATGAACAAGGTAACGCCCACGGTAGAGGCAGCCCTTTCCCGTGTGAAACATACGGCATCCCCCATGAACGCCATCCGCCTGGGGAAAAACACTCCCTGCACGGTTTCCGGAGTCTGTTCTGACTGCTTAAGCCCTGACTGTATCTGCGCCCAGACGGTGATTACACGCCGCAGCAGTGTACCCAACCGAATCAAAGTAATTTTAATTGGAGAGGAATTGGGGTATTAAAAACTACCTTTTCATTCCTGAATCCACGAGCACAGTTGCGTAGCAATATCTTCCCTTTGTGCGAGTGCGCATTCTAGTTTTTATTCTATAGGAAATCCCCAGATACATTTTTTCTCACCTGGGGATTCCACTTATCCTTGAAACCTCTCTGACTGGCCTTGGATTAATTCTTCATCCGAAAAATAATTGATCTTCATCGCATCACGGACTTTCTCAAGGGTCTGCGCCGCCGCACACTCGGCAGATTCGCTGCCTTTCTTTAATACCTCATAAATATAAGGAATATCCTTCTGCAACTCTTTCCGGCGGTTACGGATTGGCTCCAGTTCCTCCTGCAATACATTGTTCAGGAATTTTTTCACTTTCACATCTCCTAGCCCGCCACGCTGGTAATGGGCTTTCAGCTCATCCAGATTCGCATAATCTGGCAGATACCGCTCAAAATGTTCCTCTGTACAGAAGGCATCCAGGTATGTAAACACCGTATTTCCTTCCAGAGAACCAGGATCATCAATCCTAAGATGATTGGGATCGGTAAACATACTCATTACTTTTTTCTTAATCTCATCCGCTTCCTCAGACAGATAAATACAATTCCCTAAAGACTTGCTCATTTTTGCCTTTCCATCAATCCCCGGCAGGCGCTGGCATGCCTGGTTATCTGGCAGTAAAATCTGCGGTTCTGTCAAAGTTTCCCCATAGACAGAATTAAATTTGTGCACAATCTCCCTTGTCTGCTCGATCATGGGCATCTGATCTTCCCCTACTGGAACCGTAGTTGCCTGGAATGCCGTAATATCTGCCGCCTGGCTGATGGGATAAGTAAAAAATCCCACCGGGATACTTGCCTCAAAATTGCGCATCTGAATTTCTGCCTTTACGGTAGGATTCCGCTGCAGACGGGAGACAGTCACCAAATTCATATAATAAAAGGACAGTTCACACAACTGTGGAATTTGGGATTGGATAAACAACGTAGATTTTTCCGGATCCAGCCCGCATGCCATATAATCCAAGGCAACCTCCACCACATTCTGACGCACTTTTTCTGGATTGTCCGCATTGTCGGTCAATGCCTGCGCATCAGCAATCATAATAAATATTTTGTCATACCCGCCGGAATTTTGCAGTTCCACCCTCCGTCTCAAGGATCCTACATAATGCCCTACATGGAGTTTTCCGGTGGGCCTGTCACCAGTTAAAATAATTTTGCTCATAATATTTCCTCACCTGTTTTTCTCAGTTCTTCTACTCCTTACACTATAATATAACCCTATTTTCCTGTCAAGGGATGGAAATTTAGTTGTATAAACTCAATGAAGCTGCCACATTAAGGATGTTACGTACTAGATATGGTATTTTTCAAAAAATATTTTCCATATCTTGTAGTATATTTCCTCAATATGGCAGCCTCACCCGTATACTAGTGTACTAGGCTGATTTCTTAGGATACTTTATATCATAGATATCTGCCCCATACGGTATATCAAGTTGTCTCTCTGCATTAAGGGTGTATTCTTTTCCTCCAATTAAAAAAACAGATCCTACTTCAAATTCCTCCAATACACTTTTGTCATGCATAAACATGTTATAAGTTGTATCATAACGTGATTTGGGAACAGCTACCCCTGCTACCCCATTGGAATAAAAATATTCTTTCTGTTTCGCTCCAGCCTGTACGCTAAAAAAACCGTTGGTAATGCCAGCGTTATTTAAGAACTGTCTTTGTGTATCGTGAGAATAATACAAGCCCATATAAGTTCCATCTGAAGAGAGCATACTCCAAAATTTACCCATTTCATAACTTATATCATTTTGGTTTCCCGTTACAAGCTCTGAATAGGGCTGTGATACACCATTGTACGCACAAGATAAAGCGTGGGTGTTTCCCTGCTGATCTGTGAATTTATAATATGCTCCTGTTTGAAACACAATCTTATTGTTCTCTGCTTTGATATCCAAACATCGATCCAGATCAATGCTTGGAATATCACTCTTAAAATATTTTATTCCGCCATAAAGAAAACTGTCTTCTGTCTCGTTTGTATTTGTATATTCAAAATTAATGGCGTCCAAAACCGCTGTTGAAAATTTCACACGCTTCACCGTACTCTTTGTATAAACCCCACTCTCAAGTTGGGTGTCGGGAATAAAACTATCCCGCTTTAAATTTTTACCATTGCCCAATATGCTTAACGCCAAATGGTTTCTCTGTTGCTGCATAAACTGGCTCATAATTCTATTATTTTTATTTACATGGATTATCATTAATATACCTCTTCCACCATAGTGTTGTAAATTGGATATACAAAATTCACCCTTAATACGGGTGTAAACGATGTAACTGTTTTAAACCCTAATTTTGCTGTCCAAGTCGACTTTACTGGCAGATTCATGGAAAGCAATTTATCTTTACTCCAAGTATAATAATTTAAGGAAAAACTAGTTCCACTATTTTCATTTGTCAAACGTGCCGTACCCACAGACGATGATCTTAGCCCATCCAAAGCAACCGAAAATGCAATTGCATCTTCTGGCAAATTGGACAAAACATCCGCATCAAAATGTGCTGTTTGGGTTCCGCCGCTTGAAGTCATATTTATTTTTCCTTCCCTGCAAGGGATTTCACATTTTGTGACAGCATAATTTGGACTGCCAACTAAAAATATATAACTCTTTTGCGTTGAGATAATTCCTCTGATCTGTATATAATAATATCCTGACGATGGTGTATAAAACTCAAAAGCGGTAGGGCCAAACCCGCCTTTTTCATATCTGTCCTTGAGGATTATATTTCCACTTTCATCCTCTATTGTGTAATTAAAAGGATTGTCATTACATGTAAAATAATTGGTTCCTGCATCTAAATACACTTTAAACCAGTCTGCATCATCTGTACTGCTATAACCCTTTACAACAAATTGCCCTGTACGGCTGCCATCAATGGTCCCACTTGGCGTTTCCTTATTTGCCTCAATCAATTCCGCCGTTTCCCTGCTGTCATTTGGTTCTGTTTCGTAAACAGTTTCTGCATGTACTGTGATGTGCGCCATCCCTATTACAAATAAGGACATCAGACATGTTGTCAAAATTTTTGTTACCTTTTTCTTGTTCATTATTACCTCCATTCTGTGCGTTTTTCAGCACAAACAGGTAGTTCATGAAAGAAGGAACGAATTCTTCCACTCTTCATACCTCTTAAAAATTACTTACACCTCAGCTACAAAATTATTATAAGCAAAATAAAATTAAAATACAATATATATTGAAAAAAACGGCGATTTTTTGTAAAAATGGCTTTTCCTTAAGTGATCCTGTTTTTATCCGTTATATCGCACGATTTTATTTCCTTTTTATTTCCGAATATCCACATATCCCATCTCAAGGGAAGAATCCGTGAATTCATAGGCTCCGCCGAATGTATCAAGGTTTAAGAACAAGTTCGAAAGCTCCTCTTGTGTTACAATCCATCCCATATGCACCGTCACTGTCTCACCTGGCTGGATGCTTGGAATATAGTTATTTCCCCGCTCTCCGCCATGGACGTCGTAATACTGCATATCAAAATTGCTGGATAATCCTTGGTTGACTGCGCTGTCCCATTCCTCCCCATCTGCTGGTTCTTCATAGGTCCAGCCAGACATCATGCTCATCTTATCTTCCTCTTCCCTGATACGCGCCAATGCTCCCATAAACAGCACGTCTGACAGTTCTTCTTTGCCAGTATTGCTATATTCCACCGTCGCATATAAGAACTTCTGGGGAACTTCTTTGGATTTTACCACCTCGCTCAATGCGTCTGTATTCCCTTCTTTGATATATTGGATGGTTGCCGGATGAAGCTTTCCTTGCCCATCTGTCTCTTTCTTAAGGTCATCGTCCACCAAAGCGGCGTCTAACAGACTGATGTCATCGCTGACCTGCACATCGGCAACTTTCACCTTAAGCCCTTTTGTCCCTGTGGCAAATTCTTCACCGATGGCATGGGTATTCTTCATCTCTTCCTTTGTGGCAATGGTCTTTATTGTTTCGCCTGTCCCTTCCTGCTGCGCGCTTTCTTTCAGGCTTTTTTGATACTCGCTCCAATTCCATGCCGTGACAAATTCGTCATCCTCTTTATCTTCTGTTGGAATCAATTTAATATTTTCAGCAATTTTAAGCGCTTCCTCTTTTGTCACATCAGATGCAACGAACATCTCCATAACATAATGGACATCTGTAAACGCCAGATAAATCCGTTGGTTAAAGGTAATATCTTCCCCATACAGATCGGGATATTCCAGATAGACGCCCTGTAAACCATTTGCCGTAAAATCTTCACTTGTAAGGACATCCCCATGTTGAATCTCAAACTGGTCGTCTCCGCCATCCATGCGGTAAAAAGCGATGGAAACACCCCCCTGGTTCAATGCATTCTCAAAACTGTATTTCCCCCGCTGTGTCTTTACCATGCCTTCTGGCAGATAACCCACTTCCATCTTTACATCAGGAATCTTAAGCGTCTGTTTTTCCTTAATCTCGTTCAGCGCCTGGGTTCTTGAAATATTGATATTGACGCCGTGCGCCCCTATTTTCTTCTGCTGCATTTGATAAAATCCTACGCTTGCAAACACGGTAGTTCCCAAAAGCATCACTGCAGCTACCGATGCAACGGCTGTTCTGCCCATAGCAAATTTTCCTTTTCCAAACTTTGGTCGCTCTGTCTTAACCTGTTTCTCAACTTCTTTTTGAATCATTATCCTCATATCCTCCGGCATTTTTGGAAAATCATATTTTATATCCTCTAATCTCATATTCCAGCCTCCATTTCATTATCTCTTTCCGTTTCCTATGTCACTGCTTCCTGTAATTCACTGCGCATCTTTGCTCTTGCCCGCGCCAGACGGTTTTTCACTGCACTTTCTGTAATTTCAAGAAGTTTTGCCGTCTCTTTTACGCTATAGCCTTCCAAATAATAAAGTGTGACACAGATTCTGATCTCCTGCGGCAACTGTCTGATCGCCTCGTACAAATCAGAGTAATCTTCCGTCTCCTTGCCTGTGTCCTCACGCTGATAGCCTTCCAATGACACAATGCGTTTTTCCCTGCGCATAATCGCATAGCATTCATTGATCAGTATTCTGATAAGCCAGGTTTTTGCATAGGAATCTTTTCGCAGATTGTGCAAATTTGTAAATGCTTTTACGATTGCTTCCTGTATGGCGTCTGCGCAATCTGCATCATTATAAAGCAGTGTTTTTGCTACATGATACATGGTATCTTCCGATGCTATAATAAGTTTTCCTAACTGTTCTTTCTTCATAATTTGCACCAAGCCTCAAGCGAAAATGCTTGTATTTTCATTTGAGGCGCAAACATAAAGGGGGAAAGATGTATGTTTGCACTTTATCCTTCCTTCTTTTTTCTTTCACCCTTTCCTTTCTGCTGGCCAGCTTATTTGTTTTTACATAAATTAGATGTTTCAAACTTGGAAATGGTCTCATAAGATATGGAAAAATTTATTTTCCACGATTTGGAAGTTACTGGAAACAATAGGTTTAGATAGAGAACTCCCTCCTGGGAGCCTTTGCCGGGGATGCGGGGCGCCGTTTGCTGACAATATGTAGCAAATCGCAAGCCTATGAGGACAAACGTGCGCATTTTCGTTTTCTCCTATAGGATGACAAAGAAAGCAAATCCCCCAACCGTCGGCAATACAGTTGGAGGATTCTTCCTTTCTTTTTACAGTGGCAAGGCACACACTAGCCAATTCTAAGTTATAATGCCAGAACTTTACTGAAAGTTCTCCATACACTGGCCAAATTTCTGTTTTGCCTCTTCTACCTTCTGGGTCTCAGCAGAAGGTGTGGGATAGTAACCTCTCTGATGCATCATATTAAATACTTCATTCTGGATATTGTGTTCCTTTTCCAGACAGTCCAAAATGGCATTTCTCACATTATCATGGACACATTCATTGGAAAATGTGTTGTAAAGGGTTGTCGCTGTTTTTTCTGCAGTAAGTGCATCTGCAAATACTTCTTTTTCTGAATAAAATGACTGCTGCATGTTCTCCTCCATTCTGTGCATATTTCAGCACAAACAGGCGGTTCGCAAAAAGAATGAACAAATTCTTTCACTCTTTTCCTCCTGATCTTCACCTGCCGTTTATAAATTTTCCTTTTAAGGCGCACGAAAGTGCCGAAACTTTATGGCTTTTTTCCTTTTAGCTTAACTGAGAATACAGGGAACGGAAATGTTCCTTGTGCTCATTGGAAATTTCAGTAAATTTTGCTTTGATTTCTGTATCATTACAGTTGTCCGCAAGTACCTGGAATTTCTTAATCAGAAGTTCCTCACCGGTAAGAAGGTCATTTAAAGCAGATAATTCTTTTTCTGATATTTGGTTCATGGGAATCTCCTTTCATTGTTGTGATTTCCCTGATAGTATTCTCTGCTCCCAAAAAAATATGTATGATTTGCCGCAACATCCAATTGCCAAAAATTCCAATAGGATTACTTTACTATCCTATGGGGACCTTCCCGCCATTGATACGCAAAGTACTCACCGCCTATGGAAGTGTGGCATCCTATTAAAAAATAACGTAACTATTCAGAACCCCAAGCCACAGACAGCCAGCAAAGCTGTCATTCGCCTCTTACGAGGCTTCTGTCTGTGGCTGAGGGGATTATCACCTCCCTGGAAATAGCAATTGATCCCTTTTCAAATAAATTTGAACGTTCTGAATTGCTATTTTCAGGGGGGTCTGAATAGTTACAAAATAACATACAAAATATAACAGCTGCGGCGAGCATGGTACTGATCCAAAAGGCTGTTCCAGGTTTATATTCATTTCCCGTTTTTATTTTTTTCTTTACCTGGTACTGTTCATAAAACAATTCTGCTGTAATAATAACCAAAAACAAAAATATCCAGCCAAGATGTCCAACCGCTTGCGGCGAATTATTTCGAATCGACCTCAATTCAAACTTTACAAATATGGCGCCTATGAAAACAAATATATATCCAACAAACCACCCAACTGACAGATAACTTGCTTTTGCAATCTTCCTGTCTATCTCTCTTACCATTATTTTATCTAAACTCCGATAATTATAAAAACACAACGCCAAGGTGAAATCCAGGCAATAAGATAACACCACACAGATACTGACAATTTCTGCCTGCTTTGCTTCAATAAAAGCACACATTCCCAAAAGCAGCACAGAACCAAAAGAAGAAACGGCAACGTGACAGTCCATTTGTACAAACACTTTCTTCACTTCTTCCACATTGTATTCTACTTTGCTGTCATATCCTGCCAACATGGAAAAATTCCCACTTTTCACTGCATAGGATAAATACAGGTGGACAAAACACTGGCAAAATACACAGATAATCACCATTTCTACCAAAACTTCCACCATCAAGCGCCCTGCCGTTCCTCCAAGAACCAGATACAACAAAATAGCTGCAACAGAGGCGCACGCAAAAATTCCCGGCATTTTTGGCATTTTTACTTCCGCCTTTGTGGTATTTTCCATATACTCATCTAATGTCATATCAAATATTTCTGCGATCCTTTTCAACATATACACATCTGGCAGCGTTTTATCCCTTTCCCAATTAGACACAGCTTGCCTGGTCACATTTAATTGTTCTGCCAATTCCTCTTGGGTCCAATGAGATTGCCTGCGGCAATCCTTCAGTTTTTCTCCAATACTCTTTTCCATAACGCCTGCTCCTTCCTCTGTCCTATTACTAGGGTCACTGCACTAGGTAATTAGGAAACTACCAAAATATCAAAATGATTGAGTTTCGCGATTTCCTATCATCGTTACCAGAGTATCATTTTTTACAGAAAATAACCAGCAACAATCTATTGCACCCAAGGAAATTCAAGGTTTTTCCAATGCTGGCGTAATCCCCGCAGGCAGTGGCGGTAAGTGCCTGCGCTTATAACGCGAGTCACTTTTTCTCCTTCCAAACAGGTGCTTAAAACAAAAAAATCATTTATAATAGCTTCTTTATAATTCTTTCTTACAACTTCTATTTCTATTTTGTACCTCCCATCCATATTGCATCTATTTCTCTGGCATCTCTCCTATGACTGTGATATACTTCCTTATATCAGATGCACTACAATTTAACAGGAGGTACTTTTATGCCGTTTATCAATTCTAAACTCAGTATTCCATTATCAGAAGAACAGGAAAAAACACTGGTTTCCCGTCTGGGACAGGCAATCGCGTTAATTCCTGGGAAAAGTGAAAGTTGGCTGATGACTGGCTTTGAGCCAGAATATCATCTGTATTTCCGAGGAAAAAACGATACCCCCACTGCTTTTGTGGAGGTAAAAGTATTTGGCAGTGAGAACAGAACTGCTTTTTCTGCCCTGACCGCGGAAATCTGCAATATTTTCCAGGAAGTCTTAGACATTCCCACAGACCATATTTATATCAAATATGAAGCTGTATCCAATTGGGGATGGAATGGGAACAATTTGTAATATGTCTTGATACATGAATCAGGATACACAATTGTAAAACATGGATCTGCCGCAACAAGGAAATTTTCCCATTGCAGCAGATCCATGTTTTTTCTGCCCTACATCCGTTCCGGCGCCTCAAATCCAAGGACATCAATACAAATTTCCAAAGCCCTTTTTGTCAGCTCCAACAGGCGGATATAACCTGCCTGCACCATCTCATCCTGTTCCGCCATAATCTTTGTCTGATGATAGAAATGGTTAAAGGCATTGGCAAGGTCATATATATAAGCGCAAACCTTATGAGGCGCCGTCTCCTCGAATGCCGCCTGCATCATACCGTTAAATTTGCTTAATTCCAGCATCAATGCCTTTTCACTGTCAGAGTGCGCCGCTAAAATCTTTGCGCCTTTGGGCAAAGTTTTCTCAGCTTGGTATTTCTTCAGGATGGACTTTATCCTGACGATAGTATACAAAATATAAGGTCCCGTATTCCCTTCAAAAGAGGTAAACCGTTCCACATCAAACACATAATCTTTGGATGCCTGGTTGGAAAGGTCTCCATATTTGATAGCGGAAAGCGCCACAATCTTTGCAGTCTGACGCCCCTCTGCCTCCTCTACCGTATGGTTGTCTGCAATCTTCTGATACATCTCCTCGTTGATATTTGACACTAGGTATTCCAGCCGCATCACACCGCCCTCACGGGTTTTAAAAGGCTTGCCGTCTTTGCCGTTCATCGTGCCGAATCCTAAAAATTCCAGTTCTGTTTGCGGCTTTACCAGCCCTGTCTTCCTGGCACAACGGAAAACCTGGGTAAAATACAGCTCCTGCCGCTTGTCCACTACATAAATAATCTTATCTGGATCATAATCTTTCATTCGCCAGACAATGGTGGCAAGATCTGTAGTATTATAGAGAGAAGCGCCGTCTGATTTTAAAATCATACAGGGAGGTACTTCCTTGGTATCTGTATCTTCCTTTACATCCACCACCAACGCACCCTCACTGAGATAAGCAAAACCATCGTCTTTCATCTTCTGTACCATATCTGGGATAAAGGGCTGTGCGTCCGATTCCCCCTTCCACAATTCAAAGGAGACATTCAGGTCTTTATAATTGCGCTTTAAATCATTGACGGAGACATTTAAAATGTGTTCCAGCAATGCTTCATATCCCTTCCTGCCGTGCTGCAGCTCGTAAGTTGCCTGCATTGCAGCTTCCTTATATGCTTCATCCTCTTTGGATTTACCGCTTGCTGTGGGATAAATTTCCTCCAGTTCCCCTATGGTAAAAGGAGCTTCCTTGGGATATTCCCCTGTATAAGACTCATCAAAATAAACCAGCTTTGGATTGCGTTCCTTTAACTCTGTGATAATCAGTCCCATCTGAAGCCCCCAGTCTCCCAGATGGACGTCGCCGATCATGCGGTGCCCCATAAACTTTCCAATCCGTTTGACACTTTCTCCGATAATGGCAGAGCGCAAATGCCCCACATGAAGAGGTTTGGCAACATTGGGACCGCCGTAATCAATCATAATGGTCTTTGGATGTTCACATGGGTTGCAGCCCAGCCTTTGGGGATCTGCATCCATTTGCCGTAAATATTCTGCCAGATACTCTGGATTTAATTTTAAGTTTAAAAAGCCTGGCTTTACAGAATCCACAGATTCAAACATCTCGTTTCCTTTTAAATACTCAGCCACCTTATCTGAAATCATAAAAGGAGCGCACTTATATTCTTTTGCCGCTGCCATTGCCCCATTGCATTGGTACTCACACAAATCTGGGCGGTTGGACAGTGTTACTTTGCCATACTTTTCATCATAGCCGTTCTCTTGAAAAGCTTTGACTACCTGGCTGCTGATAAGGTTCAAGATCTGTTCCATATCTGCTTTTCCTCCTTTTTGCTATACAACTGTTTTGCCATTGCGAAACCCCATCGTTTTATTGTCCCGCAATCATTGCTTCAATGCCTGCCTCTGCCATTATTCGCCAAAATTAAATTTATCTGCAAAATATGCATCCAGCCCTTCGATTTTTACACGTTCCTGTTCCATACTGTCACGGTCACGGACGGTCACTGCACCATCGTTTTCCGACTCAAAATCGTATGTAACGCAAAACGGCGTCCCAATTTCATCTTGTCTGCGATAACGTTTTCCAATATTTCCCCTGTCATCAAACTCACAGTTATATTTCTTGGACAATTGGGCAAAAATCTTTTCTGCGCCTTCGTTCAATTTCTTGGAAAGAGGCAGTACGCCGATTTTTACAGGAGCCAGCGCCGGATGGAAATGGAGCACAGTCCTCATATCCGGTTTTTCCTCTGTACCAAGATTTTCCTCATCATAGGCTGCGCACAGGAAAGCCAAAACCACACGGTCCGCGCCCAGGGATGGCTCAATTACATAAGGAATATATTTTTCTTTCTTCTCATCGTCAAAATAGCTCATATCCTGCCCCGATGTATTCTGATGCTGGGTCAGGTCATAATCGGTACGGTCTGCAATTCCCCACAGTTCACCCCATCCAAAGGGGAATAAAAATTCAAAATCAGTCGTTGCTTTGCTGTAGAAGGCAAGCTCTGCCGGGTCATGGTCCCGAAGACGAAGCTCTTCTTCTTTCATTCCAAGGGAAAGCAGCCAGTCGCGGCAGAATCCTCTCCAATATTGGAACCACTCCAGATCTGTACCTGGCTCACAGAAAAATTCCAGCTCCATCTGCTCAAATTCCCTGGTTCGGAATGTAAAGTTGCCTGGCGTGATCTCATTTCGGAAAGATTTGCCGATCTGGGCAATACCAAAAGGGATTTTCTTGCGGGACGTACGCTGCACATTTTTAAAATTTACAAAAATTCCCTGTGCCGTCTCCGGTCTTAAATAAACCGTATTTTTTGCATCTTCTGTTACGCCTTGGAAGGTTTTAAACATCAAGTTAAACTGGCGGATATCCGTAAAATTATGTTTTCCGCAGGTGGGACAGCAAATCTGGTTGTCCTCAATAAATTTATGCATTTCCTCCTGGCTCCAGCCATCCACGGAAGATTCCAGTTCCATCCCCTTTTCCTCTGCAAAATCCTCGATCATCTTGTCTGCGCGGAAACGTTCATGGCACTCTTTACAGTCCATCAACGGGTCAGAAAAACCTCCCAGATGCCCGGAAGCCACCCAGGTTTGTGGATTCATCAAAATTGCGCAGTCCACGCCCACATTGTAGGGATTTTCCATCACAAATTTCTGCCACCATGCCTTCTTTACATTGTTTTTCAATTCTACTCCCAGATTGCCATAGTCCCAAGTATTGGCAAGACCTCCGTAAATTTCAGAACCTGGATATACAAAACCTCTTGCTTTCGCCAGAGCTACGATTTTTTCCATTGTTTTTTCCATAACATTACCTCTTTCTCTTCTTTCCCACTTATTTATATACAATATATGACAAAGACATTTCTTCTCCGTCCCCAGCTTCCTCTGGAAGTTGGATCGATACAGTATCTTTTGCCTTAACAGTAGTGTAATTGGATGACATGTATAAAATGGTACCGTCCACTTTTACATCTACTTTCTCACTGAGAACAACTACCTTGTAATCGGTATCTACAATCGTCTTATTTTCTACACTGCCCGCAGCTTTCCCATCCTTGATCTCTGTAAATTTGGTGTTAAAATCGAACCCTGCCGCCAACGCCTGTGGAACTGTCCCGGAAAATAAGGTCACATCATTAAATTCCTGATAATTTTCACAGTCTGCATACTTCATATACAGCTTTGCCACACCCTTTTCAACAGAAAAATTATCAATTGCAACACTATTTTTTCCATGTCCTCCCTGATATTCCTGCACCTTTTCTTCCACAAAGGATTTCAGCTCTCCTTCTTCATAATAATCTTTGTCAAAATCCGCAATAGCTGCACCAACCACGGTACCCTTTTTCTGAATGTATACAGTATCACGGTCCGCTTCCAAAGATTTTCCGCATGCGCTGAATAATCCGGTTATCAACAGACAAACCAGACTGATGGAAATTATTTTTTTCATAATCAACCTCCTCAAAGTCTTAACGTGAATCTCAAATATTATACTCTTTTCGGCAATTTATTGCAACTGCTTGTGAGGCAAAATCCTTATTCTCTTCCAATACCTTTAGCGCATGGAATTCCCGGTCAATATAAAATGCCATATACTCATCCATCAGCTCTTCCAACGCTTTTAACACCTGTGTAGAAACGGTAAAGGTATACAGTTTTTCTACCTTTGTGGTAATAATAAACTGAAGGGTATACAGTGTGGATTCATCCAAATACCTGGAATCCAGAGGGCTCCCACAGCTTTCACAGAGCGTTCCTCCCGTTTTTATATGAAAATATCGGAGATTATCCCCTTTTCCACATTTCAGGCAGGAAAAAACATTGGGATATTCTCCGTTAGCCACCATCATTTTCAATTCAAAAATCCGACGCACCAGCCGATTATCCAGCCTTTTGCTCTCCAAGGCACGCAAGGACTGGTATAATAGCTTTAACATATGTACTGCATCTGAATTTTCTCTGGCATAATACTCTGCCATTTCCATAAAATAAAATCCATAGTAGGCACCCTCCAAATCTTGGGCAAGCCTTGTGAAATAATTTGAAATATCTGCCTTTACCACTGTATAGGAACTTCGTCCCTCATAGGTCTCAAAATTGCCGAAGGAAAAAGGATTGCCCGCTGCAAGAAGCTGGCTGTTTGGGCGTCTGGCGCCTCTGGCAAAAGCAGATATTTTTCCTCTTTCCTTCGTCAAAATTGTAATTCTTTTATCATATTCCCCCACCGGGACTGCCGACAACACCATGCCTGTCAGCACTATGGCTTGCCCCATACCCATTCACGCTCCTGCCTGTACTATTTCTTCCAGCCAGCATGGAGTTTGTGGCATCTTTACAGATCCTTTCCACCCCCTGATGGCTCTTATAATCTAAATAATCTCTTACACTTCCTGTACTTGCAAATTTCATCCATTCCTGCTCGATCATATGGAATCCCCCTGTTCTTCTGTTTTCTTCTACTGTTCACCGCAAGAGCGCGCCTACGCGCAGTATTTCAAATCATAAAACGGCTCTACAGCATTTATCTGGGGCTTCAGCACTAAGAACGAATGATACAAGATATGGTGTTTTCTATATTTTATATCATATTTTCTTAATGCGTCGACCTCATCTTACTCTATTAGGGTGTCCCTTCCACATGTCGTTATACTAACAAAAATCTGGCAGAAATAGCATGATTCCTCTTATCTTTACTTCTCATTTTCCCGATATCCAAAGTTCTTAAGAAGAAAATCACTGTCCCGCCAATCCTTTTTCACTTTTACCCATAACTTTAAATTTACCTTGCAGTCCAAAAGACGCTCGATTTCAAACCTGGCGTTTGTGCCTATCTTTTTCAGCATACTTCCGCCTTTTCCAATAATAATCCCTTTGTGGGAATCCCTCTCACAGATAATCGTGGCGTCAATATCCATAATGTCTTGATTCTTCCGATCTTTCATCCGCTCAATGGTGACTGCAATTCCATGGGGAATTTCCTGGTCCAAAGCATGAAGGGATTTCTCCCTGATAATCTCTGCGACGATCTGGCGTTCCGGCTGGTCTGTGATGGTATTCCCATCATAAAACATGGGACCATAGGGAAGATACTTAAAAATTAATTCTGGAAGGATTTCCGTATTCTCCCCCCTCAGCGCAGACAAAGGCACCACCTCTGCAAAATCATATTGTTTCCGGTAGGTATCAATAAATTCAAGGATTTCTTCTTTTTTTACCGTATCGGTCTTATTGATAATCAAAATTACCGGTGTGGATGTCTTTTTGAGTTTTTCTAAAATATGCCGCTCTCCTGCCCCGATAAAATTCGAGGGTTCCACCAGCCAAAGTATCACATCCACCTCGTTCAATGTGCGCTCGGCAACATTTACCATATACTCCCCCAATTTGTTTTTTGCTTTGTGGATGCCAGGAGTATCTAAAAATACAATCTGCCCTTTGCCTTCCTCTGTATACACGGTCTGAATCCGATTCCTGGTAGTCTGGGGTTTTTTAGAGGTAATTGCAATTTTCTGACCAATCAGGCGATTCATCAATGTGGATTTTCCCACATTCGGCCTGCCGACCAGTGTCACAAAACCAGATTTTAAATTTGCTTCCATATATTCTCCTTTGGAAATTTAATACAAGTTTTTCAGTTCCAAAAACAGTTCTTTCTCTTTCGTGAGCTTTTCTTCATTTCCAATCACACAGAGCGCATCTTCTTTTAATACGGCACGGACAATCCCAGAGAGCTTTCGTATATCTTCCTGATTTGCATTCAGAATTTCCTCTCGTTCCTTTTGGAGCATTTCCTCTGTCACACCAGTGAGGTATGCGGTTGCGCTTCGTCCCGTCTTTGCTCCAGGAGTCAGGGGGGCATCCACGCTGCTGAAAGTGCCAATGATATATTTCGTCATTTCCTTTTCTTCCACGGTAAACTGCTCCAAATACTCTGGAATTCCCTCATAAATTTCGTTTGTCTGGCTCAGGTTGGGATCTCGATAGGAAGCAAAATAAGCATCGCCTTTTCTGGTAAATCCACTCATACATCCATAAGCCCCGCCCTTGACACGAATGTTAAGCCAAAGATAATCATAACTGAGAAGCACTTTTAAAATACGCAGTGTCCCAGTATATTGATAACCTTCCTTTCGGAAATTTCCGGCACGGGAAACATATTGTACTTGGGACGCATCCAAAAACCCTTCGTTCTTCTTTTCCAGCAGCAAGGGTTCCTTCTTGGCGCCACCCTTTTTGTGATACAAAATTTCCTTTAACGGCACAATCTCCTGCTCCAACTGTGCAATCCCCTGGGGTTCTGCCCCTATGCTGAATATCAGGTTTTCCCTGCAGAATATAACTTCCATCAGATGTTCCAATGTCTGGCTTAAAGCATCCTTCTTTTCCTCAAAATGTTCCTCCAATTCCTTTACAAGCTGATAAAATTCAATACCTTGGACCATATCTGTGTACTTTGCACTTTCTGAAAAATAAGACATTGCACGCATAGAGGAAACCGCATTTCCTGCAGAACTCATGCTCATCTGCAGCCTAGATTTCAACTGTGCTAAAATCTCATACATACGCTCTTGTTTCCTGAAATTACTGCTCGACAAAATCTCACGGACGATTTCCATAGCCTTTGGGATTTCTTGGTACAGTGCCTTCACCTTCACCTCATATTTCAGGGAAATCGTGTCTTGTTCCACATGGGGATAAATCCCTATGTTGCTGAAAATCCCCCCCGTATGGAGATTAATTTCATTGGCAAGTTCTGGAAAGCCGTAAGACACCGTATCCACATAACCCAAAACAGCTTTCAAAATACCAAGGTAAGGGATCTGCTGCGGGGGCATATCTGTCACATCAAACATCAGGCTGAAATATGCAATGCCATTTGTATCAATGTCATGGCACAACACCAACGTATCATCCACATACTTTTCGCGGATGTAAAGCTTTTCGCCCTCTTTTTTTATATCTTGCCTTGTGAGGGTTGGAATCTTATCCAAATCTTCTGGCGCAGAAGGTTCTTCTTGATACTGTCTCAAATGATGGGTAAAATCAACGATCTCCTGCTGCTCTTTTTCACTCAGGGACTCTTTGTATTCCTGAAGCTTCTTTGCCAATGCCCCTTCCTTTTTGGCATTCAATCCGTATTCCGGCTTAGCAACCACCACCGCCGCATGTGTATTATCCAGAAGGTATTTTTGTACCAGTTCTTCAAAATACCCCTGTTCCACCTGTTGTTTTAAGAATTCAATTACTTCCAATTCCTCCAGGTGCAGGAAAGGGTTGGAATCATCATACAGCCAACTGTCCAGACATTTAATGCCAAACAAAAGCCCTTTTGGATAGGAACCAAAGTCTGCCTCCCGATATCGGAACTCAAAGCTGTTGATTCCTGCAAGCAATGATTTTTTATTAATTCCATGCGCCACCTGTTCCTTCAAAACTCTTTGGATAATAGATAAAAACTCTTCTTTCCGTTCTGGATTACTATTCTTTGCCACAATGGACAACATCGGCTGAAGGCTGTAATTATCAAAAGACGCCATAATATCTTTTCCGATCTTTGCATCCAGCAATGCCTGTTTTAAAGGCGCGCCTGGAGCGCTGAGCAATGCATAATCCAGGATGTCAAATGCCACATACAACGTTTTGTCTAAAATCGTCCCTGTACTGACGTTGTAAGATAAATATGTGTTATCTTCCAAAGGTTCCCCGCTTGCAATGGGATAAGGAATTTCCACCTCGCGGGTTTTTCCAAATGGTTTCTGCAATTTTATCTTTGAATCTATCTGAATTTTTTCGAACTTACTGAGATATTCTTGGTCCATCCAGTTTAATTTTTCTTCCATATCCATGTCGCCATAGAGATAGATATAAGAATTGCAGGGATGATAATATTTCTGATGAAACGCAAGAAACTGCTCGTAACTAAGGTCTGGTATCGCTTCCGGATCCCCGCCAGATTCATAGGCATAGGAAGTATCTGGATACAGCGCTTTAAAGATTTCCCGGCTTAATACCTCGTCTGGAGAGGAAAATGCGCCTTTCATCTCATTGTAAACCACTCCATTGATTGTCAGGGGTGATTCCAAATCTTCCATCTCATAATGCCACCCTTCCTGGCAAAAAATTTCCCTATGCTGATAGATATTCGGATGGAACACAGCATCTAGGTAAACTTCCATCAAGTTCTGAAAATCTTTGCTGTTACAACTCGCCACAGGATAAATCGTCTTGTCTGGGTAGGTCATGGCATTTAAAAATGTATTCAGTGAACTTTTCACAAGCTCTACAAAAGGATCCTTTGCCGGAAATTTCTCAGAGCCGCACAGTACAGAATGTTCCAAAATATGCGCCGCTCCGGTACTATCCAAAGACGGTGTCCGAAATCCAATATAAAATACCTTATTTTCATCCTGATTCGAAATCAGGCTGATCTTTGCCCCGCTCTTTTTATGCTGGAGCAGAAAACCTGCAGACTTTATATCCCCTAATTTTTTTTCCTCCAGCACTTCATATGCTGTGCAATTACTTAAATCCATAGTTTTCTATCCTTTCAAAATTTATAATATCTGTCAGACCGTCAAGGCACCAGAAAACAAAGTGGGCAAGTCCGCATCATCTCCCTAAATCCCTCATTCATGAGGGACTTGGGTGCTTTGCCGCGCCGAGTGCGGTCACGCAGTCACATCTTCCATTCGCATGAGTGCGCATATTTATTTTCTCATATAGGAAATTCGGAGGAATTTCCTATATGAGAACAAAAAGACTGCCTGAAGGCAGTCTCCTGGTTCATCCATTATATCAAAATCCTTAAGCCAGACGTACAACATTTGAAGCCTGCGGACCCTTTTCCCCTTCCACTACTTCAAACTCTACTGCTTCGCCATCTTTTAATTCCTTGAACCCTTCCATATTCAACGCCGAAAAATGAACAAATATATCTTTTCCATTCTCATCTGAAATAAATCCATAACCCTTTTTTGCATTAAACCACTTTACTGTTCCCTGCTGCATAAATACTTCCTCCTATAAATCTTTTTCTCTCTTGTGCAGTGTAATCTGCCATGCTTAACAGATTAGCATATTTTACCAAACTTGTCAATTTCTTCTTTTTTCAAGGAAACAGTTAATTGATTGTAGGGTATCTCAATCTGGTTTTCATCAAACATAATCTTTATCTGCTCTGTAAGTTTCCATTTTACCATCCAATAATCCGACGATAAGACCCACAGCCTGCAGCCTAAACGGACGCTGCTGTCTTCTAAGGCATCCACAAATACCACGGTCTCTTCTTCAGTAAGCCGTGCAGGCTCTTTTGTAATCATTTCTGTCAGGAGTGCCTTTGCCTTTTTCATATCAGACTCATAAGAGATTCCTACATACAAGTCTACCCGCCTTTTATCCTGCTGAGTCACATTGGTAAGACTAGAATTTGCAAGGATTCCGTTCGGGATTACCACCGTCCGGTTATCTGTGGTGGCAAGCTTCGTATAAAAAATCATGATTTCTGACACGACACCTTCATTATTGTGAGTGTCTTCAATAATATAATCCCCAACTTTAAACGGTTTAAACAATAAAATTAACACACCGCCCGCAAAATTTGCAAGGCTGCCCTGCAGTGCAAGCCCTAACGTAAGCCCCGCGGAACCAAGCACGGCAACTACGGAAGTGGTTTCAACTCCAAGCTGGTTCACCACGGCAACTGCCAAAATAAAATACAGGACAATTTTAGCAAAAGAATCCATAAACTGCTTGACACCCTCATCCACACCAGAACGCTCCAATGTCCTCTTTAGGATCTTTCTAAGCCATTTAATCATCCTTGCGCCGATAATATAAATCAAAAAAGCAAACCCTGCCTTCAATGCAAAATTTACAAGGACAGGAATCAGATCTTCTAAATATCCTTTTAATACTTCGGGCTTTGCCACTTTCTGCAGCTCCTCCAGCTCCGCCAAATTATCTGACACCATTTCCGTATTTTTTTTCGCAAGGACATCCCCCTGCAAAAACATATCTGCTGTTACTTTCCACATTTGTTTTCTCCTTTATGGCCTTTGCTTTTATTGACACTTGATTTCAAATTTACTATAATTATAGTATAGTTTATACATCAAAATCAAGCGGATTACAGGGCGGCATCATTTTCAACTATACACAGCAGGACTCGCTGGCTGTTGGCTGTTCCTGTAAAATATTCCAGATTGGAGGTATGTGTATGAATGGAGCACCGCTTATCAACATTGTAGACGTCATTTGCCATTCTTTCCGGCATCTAGATCCAAGGCTGATTAACCATGGAGAACGTGTTGCCTATATTTTAATGAAAATGCTGGAAGAGACTAGGCGCTATACCGAAGAGGAGAAGCAGAGTATTTTCATGCTGGGGCTGCTTCACGATATCGGCGCCTATAAGGAAAAGGAAATTGATTCCATGTTGAGTTTTGACCTCAATGATTCCATGGAACATTCGGTTTTCGGCTACCTTCTTTTTAAAACCTTTTCGCCGCTGCCGGAATATGCTGATATTATTTTATATCATCATCACTGTAATGCACAGTACTATCCCGTTCCAATCAATAACTACCACCGTGACATTGCAAAGCTCATTTATCTTGCCGACCGGATTGATATTTTCTGTATATTGAACCATGCAGATCATCTGGATTCCTTCTTGGAAAAATGCAGCGGAACTGTATTCCTGCCCTCGGATATCCGTTGGTTTCAGGATACGGAAAAAAAATACCATATGATGGAACATATCCAAACATTGGAATACCAGAAAGAATTAAGTGATTACACACAGAGCCATTTTACTCTTACAGAGGCACAGATACATAATTACCTTATGACCTTTATTTTCTCTGTGGATTTCCGCAATGAGTATACGGCACTGCACACCAACTATGCTGTCCAATTAAGTGAGAATATTGCAAATACCATGCAACTTAACACAAGCGCCCGTAAAACCATACAGCTCGCGGCGCTGCTGCACAATATCGGAAAGATTTCCCTGCCTGCCTGTATGTCCAATGCAGAGGATTATGACCAATATCTGCTGGAAGTATACCGCAACTCTACATTAAATATTACAAAAGAAATTTTGGATGGAACCGTAGATTCCCAGGTCATTAAAATGATTGACGAATCTTTTCTTATGTTGGAATGCTGGACAAACAATCAGCCGATCCCCTTCACTCCTGCCCCAGCTACGGAGATCGTTGCTCTT
Organism: uncultured Lachnospiraceae bacterium; assembly: GCA_951801955.1. GTDB lineage: Bacteria > Bacillota > Clostridia > Lachnospirales > Lachnospiraceae > Petralouisia. The sequence continues at coordinate 11,424 of CATOOV010000001.1, read as the reverse complement.
TCATACTTGATGAGTAATACATTGACACCGAAGCGGAATGTATCACTCCACCAACATCCCAGGCTTCTTTCGTTTTTGCAGCACAAATATAATATCTGCCAGATGAACAATCGAATCCTGATGACATTGGAAAAATATTTCGATAAGATTATTGAGAAAACACAATCCTCCTGTTCCTCTGTTTACAATACTTACCAGCAGATGATGGATGAGGATCATTCTCTCAATATGATTCTTCTTCACTACAACAATAAGTATTGATGTTCCACCATTGGGGGAATTCTCTGTACGGTCAAAACGTACTGCTAGTCTTAGCGCAGGATTCGTGTTACCTTACTAACATGCCACATATCCGATTTCCTGCGCATCCTTGCAGGGTATAAAAGGCTGCCGCATTTTTTACATTATGCAGCAGCCTTTTTTGTCATATATGACAAGAAAAAATATGCGCTATTTTATAATCCTTACCTTTAACACGCCTTCAATTTCTTTCAACTGTTCTACTGCTGTCCCTGTAACAGAAGAATCAATATCCAGCAGGGAATATGCGTAATCTCCCCGGCTCTTATTTGTCATATCAGAAATATTGATATTATTATTGCCCATAACTGCCGTGTATTTTCCAATCAAACCTTTAACATTTTTATGCAGGATTGCCACACGCCCTGCCGCTGTGCAGACACCCATATCACAATTTGGAAAATTCACAGAATTATGGATATTTCCATTCTCCAAATAATCCATCACCTCTTGGACTGCCATCACTGCACAGTTATCCTCAGACTCCGAGGTAGAAGCTCCCAAATGAGGAATTACAATACAGCCTTCTTTTCCAGCCGTAGTACTGTTGGGAAAATCAGAAACATATTTTTTAACCTTGCCCTCTTTGAGCGCTTCCACAATGGCTTCCTCATCAACCAGAAGATCCCTGGCAAAATTCAGGACCACAACCCCTTCCTTCATCATATCAAAGGCTTCCTTGTTCAGCATTTTCTTCGTACTGTCCATAAGGGGTACATGGACTGTAATGTAATCACATTCCCGATAAATATCCTCTATATTGCTGATATGTTTGATACTTCTAGACAAGTTCCACGCTGCGTTCACAGAGATATAAGGATCGTAACCATACACCTCCATACCCAGACGGTTTGCTGCATTTGCAACCCTGACGCCAATTGCTCCAAGACCAATTACGCCTAATTTCTTCCCGGAAATCTCACAGCCTGCAAATGCCTTTTTTGCCTTCTCAGCATCTTTCCCCACGGTTTCACTGTCCTGGTGGTCCAATACCCACTGGATCCCACCAGTGATATCCCTAGAGGCAAGGAGCATTCCCGCAAAGACCAGTTCCTTCACCCCATTAGCATTTGCCCCTGGGGTATTAAACACTACAATCCCCTGGTCTGCACATTTATCCAAAGGGATATTGTTGACGCCAGCGCCAGCCCTTGCAACTGCATAAAGCCCATCTGGAAGTTCAAGGTCATGCATTGCCGCACTTCTCACAAGAATGGCTTGCGCCCCCTCCATTTCCTCTGTTTTCGTATAACCTTCGCCAAACAATTCCAAACCCACATTGGCAATGGGATTTAAACAATGATACTGAAACATCTTAATTCTCCTCTTCAAATTTTTTCATAAATGCAACTAATTTCTCAACACCTTCTTTGGGCATTGCATTGTAGATGCTGGCACGCATACCGCCTACCGTCCTGTGCCCTTTGAGGTTTACAAATCCTGCTGCCTCTGCCTCTTTTACAAATTTCGCATCCAACTCCTTATCTCCAGTCACAAATGGCACATTCATCAGGGAACGGTCCTCTTTTCTCACAGTTCCATGGAACATCTTACTTTGATCTAAGAAATCATATAAAATCTTCGCCTTTTCTTCATTGCGCTGTTTCATAACCTCAAGACCGCCCATTTTCTTAATCCACTGAAATACCTTGCCGCAGATATAAATACCATAAGCAGGCGGCGTATTATAAAGGGAATCTGCGTCTGCATGGGTTTTATATTTTAACATGGTAGGCGTTCCTGGCAACGTATCTTCTGTAATCAAATCTTCTCTTATAATTACAATTACCACGCCTGCTGGCCCAATATTCTTTTGTACTCCACCATAAATTATACCATATTTTGACACGTCTACCGGCTCAGACAGAAAACAGGAGGAGACGTCTGCCACCAGCGTATGCCCTTTCGTATTCGGCAATGTCTTATATTTCGTCCCATAAATGGTATTATTCTCACAGATATAAACATAATCTGCATCTTCTGGTATCTCCAAGTTGGAACAGTCTGGGATATAGGAAAATGTCTCGTCTTCTGACGATGCAACCTTTACAGCTTCGCCAAAAAGTTTTGCTTCCTGAAAGGCTTTCTTTGCCCATTGTCCAGTTACAATATAAGCTGCTTTCTTATTCTTCATCAAATTCATAGGAATCATGGCAAATTGCTGTGAAGCGCCTCCCTGCAAAAATAATACTTTATAGTTATCAGGAATGTTCATCAGTCCTCTTAAGTCCGATTCCGCTTCCTTAATAATATTGTCATACACTTTGGAACGGTGGCTCATCTCCATAACGGACATGCCGCTTCCCTTGTAATCCATCATTTCCTCTGCTGCTTCACGCAGCACCTCTTCTGGCAACACAGCAGGTCCTGCTGAAAAATTATAAACTCTACTCATATCTTTCCTCCTAATGATTGCGAAATACTGCTTTAAATCCCGCTTTTGTCCCCCACCGCCTACAGAGGCGGGAGTTCTCTTACATCTGGTCTATCTTACTCTATATCTTTCTCATCGAAAGCTTCATCAATCGCCGCCCCTGGCGCTACCATAGGCCATACCTTATCATCGCTGTCAATGATGCAGTCGATCAGCACTGGCTTAGAACTGGTAATCGCCTTTGCAAAAGCTTCCTGAAATTCTTCCCTGGTGCTAACATGGAAAGCAACGGCTCCCATAGCCTCTGCAACTTTTACAAAATCCACGCCATCATTCAATATGGTTGCCGAATAATGCTGTTCATAAAACAACGTCTGCCATTGACGCACCATTCCAAGCACATGGTTATTGATCACCACCTGGACCAATGGAAGCTCCTGGCGGACTGCAGTGGCAATCTCATTCATATTCATACGGAAACAGCCATCCCCAGCAATATTGATTACCTGTTTTCCTGGATTTGCAATCTGCGCACCAATCGCGGCGCCAAGACCATACCCCATGGTCCCCAATCCTCCTGATGAAATCAAAGTACGGGGTTTGCTGTATTTATAAAATTGCGCCGCCCACATCTGATGCTGCCCTACTTCTGTCACAATAATCGCATCTCCCTTGGTCTGTTTATACATTTCTTCTATTATAAATGGACCGCTCAAACCTGTTTCAGAATACTTCAATGGATATTTTTTCTTGTACTCCATAATCTTTTCAATCCATTCTTTATGCTCCTGCTTTTCCAGCCTCTGATTCAGGCGTGACAAAATTTCTTTGATGTCACCGATAATATGGGCGTCTGTTACTATATTCTTATTGATTTCTGCCGGGTCGATATCAAATTGGAGAATTTTTGCATTTTTTGCAAATTTTTTGGCGTTTCCAGTTACCCGGTCACTGAATCGAACGCCCACTGCAATCAAAAGGTCACATTCACTGACACCATAATTGGAAGTCTTGGTTCCATGCATTCCAAGCATCCCAGTATACAGCTTGTGGTTTCCGTCAAAGGCGCCTTTCCCCATCAGGGAATCCGATACAGGCGCCTGTACTTTTTCCACAAATTCCAAAAGTTCCCTGCTTGCCTCTGAAATCACAGCCCCGCCTCCCACAAACAGATACGGTTTTTTTGACTGGCAGATCATCTTAACCGCCTGATCTAAAGCCTGGTCTGTAATCTTCTCACAATCCCGCTCTTTTTGCCCTGCGACAATCGGCTGAAATTCTGTCTTGTTTGCCGTTACATCCTTTGGGATATCTACCAGTACCGGACCTGGTCTGCCCTTTTGGGCGATATGGAATGCACGCCGAATGGTTTCTGCCAGTTTTGTGATATCCTTTACAATAAAATTATGCTTTGTAATAGGCGTGGTGATTCCTGCGATATCAATTTCCTGAAAACTATCCTTTCCAAGTAAGGCAACTCCTACATTACAGGTAATTGCCACCATAGGAACAGAATCCATATATGCTGTGGCGATTCCTGTCACAAGATTGGTGGCTCCCGGTCCTGACGTAGCAAGGCAGACACCTGTCTTTCCTGTAGAACGTGCATAACCGTCTGCCGCATGGCTGGCGCCTTGTTCATGGGAAGTCAGCACATGCCTGATCTCATGCCTATGCTTATATAATTCATCATATACATTTAAAATGGATCCTCCAGGATAACCAAAGACAGTGTCCACACCTTGCTCTTTTAAACATTCAATAACAATCTGTGCTCCTGTCAACTGCATCGTTATGTTCCTCACTTTCTATTTTATCCGCTCTGCAATTAAATTTCCCATCTCTACAGTTCCTACCTGGACCACGGAAGACTTTTTCGCTTCCTCTTGCGGCATGATATCAATGGTACGGTAATTTTCCTTTAATACCTGTCTTACCGCTTCTTCCACTGCATCTGCCTCTTGATCCAGATCGAAGGAATACCGCAGCATCATAGCCGCGCTCAAAATTGTGGCAATGGGATTGGCGATGCCTTTGCCTGCAATGTCCGGCGCAGAACCGCCGCTTGGTTCATACAAACCAAACTTTGTGTCATTCAGGCTGGCGGATGACAGCATCCCAATGGAACCAGTCACCATACTCGCCTCATCTGATAATATATCACCAAACATATTCTCTGTCAAAATAACATCAAACTGTCCTGGATCCTTTACCAACTGCATCGCGCAGTTATCCACCAGCATATGCTCCAAGACAACCTCAGGGTAATCTTTTGACACTTCTTCCACAACCTTGCGCCACAGCCTGGAAGAATCCAATACATTCGCCTTATCGACGCTGGTCACTTTCTTTCTGCGCTTCCTGGCGATGTCAAAGCCCCGCTTTGCAATTCTTCGGATCTCACTTTCATTGTACGTAAGCGTATCCTCTGCCGTCACAACCCCCTCACGCTCTTCGGTGACCCGTTTTCCAAAATACAGCCCCCCCGTCAGTTCCCGCATAATCATCATATCAAAGCCGTCCCCAATGATATCATCTCTCAAAGGACATGCCTCTTTTAATTCTTCATATAAATATGCTGGTCTTAAATTTGCAAATAAATTCAAAGATTTGCGCAGCTTTAACAGCCCTGCCTCCGGTCTTAAATCTGGGGAAAGCTTATACCAAGGGGAAGTATTGGTATTTCCTCCAATGGAACCCATCAGCACCGCATCTGCAGCCTTCGCCTGTGCAATGGCTTCCTCTGTCAGCGGTACCCCGGTGGCATCAATGGAAACGCCTCCCATCAATATCTCATGATAAGAAAAAGTATGTCCAAATACCTTTCCTACTTTATCTAAAACTTTCTTTGCTTCTGTCACTATTTCCGGTCCAATGCCATCGCCGGAAATCACTCCAACCTGGTAATTCATAATTCTTTTTCCTCCATTCGCTGCCAGTACAATGTATCCTGTGCGGAATTTGTTTTTGCCAGCAACGCTGACCCCACCCTGCAGCAAGAACGCCGAGGGCATTCTAGACCTCTTATTTGTACTGGTATTCCAAATTTTGACAAGATGGAACAACTATTTTATCTTAACATACTATATTATATTTACCCATGAATTTCAACTAAAAGAGATATTTTTCTTTTTCATAGCAGCTATAATCTTTAGTTATGCTTTAGTTAAAATTATAAGTGATCTCAGATGTAAGATGGCTCCACCCCTATAGGATGCTTGTAAGAACTGACCCGAATCCCATTTTCAGACCCACTCCCATGAGGCTGGAAGAGGAAAACACCCCCAGCAAAAGCTGAGAGTGTTTTTAAAATCCTTATTTTGCTGACCACATCACCAAATCTTACTTATTCTCTTTTTCTACTGCGTCCTCTGGTTTTTCCACCAATGCAATGGCTGATTTCTGCATCGGAATACGACAGTTCTTATTATTACCAAATTCTACAATAATGGTATCTTCCGTAATATCAATTACCATTCCATAAAATCCACTGGTGGTCAGAATCGTATCACCCACAGCAAGTTCAGACATCATCGCATTTTTTCGCTTTGTTTCCTTCTGTTGCGGACGAATCATCATAAAATAAAGAGCTACCAGCATAATTATAATCCAGATTAAGGAAAATCCGGTCATACCTGCTGCTTCTGTTTGGGCTAAAATAGACATTTTGTTTCCTCCTGCTCCTCCTGTTTCTCTTCAGGGCTCTCATTTTCTCTCCCACGTAATTTTACGCGCTTATTCCATTCTACACAATTTGCAGTCCAAGGGCAAGAGGTTTTCCAATATTTTATAGGAATTTAATATTCAAAAATTTCTTTTCCTTCCAACAGGAAAAGGGGGCTAATGGGACATAAATTTATCTCGTCAGAGAAGGCTCCCACTTCTATACCTTGTAATATGCCAGATGGCATCATGGGGTGCGGATTTGTTTTTGTCAGCAGCACTGATCCTCCCCCCGCAGCAAGAACGCCGACGGCGTTCTTCAATTTCCCTGTCCCATCCCATACAACTTTTCTTCCTTATAAGAATGAAATCTGCCTGCATCCAGCGCCTCTCTGATTTCTTCCATCATAGTATTATAAAAATACAAGTTGTGGAGTACACACAGACGCATCCCCAGCATCTCTTTTGCTTTCAGAAGATGGCGGATATAAGCCCTGCTGTAGTGCTGACATGCCGGACATTGGCATCCTTCCTCAATCGGTTTGGCATCCAATTCATATTTTTGGTTAAACAGGTTTAATTTCCCCTGATTCGTGTAGACATGACCATGGCGCCCATTTCTGCTGGGATACACACAGTCAAAGAAGTCCACCCCACGCGCTACAGCTTCCAAAATATTTGCCGGCGTACCTACCCCCATCAGATATGTCGGTTTGTTTCTTGGCAGATGCGGCACTGTAAGATCGAGGATATGGTACATCTCCTCATGGCTTTCTCCTACCGCAAGCCCCCCTACTGCGTAGCCGTCTAAATCCAATTCTGAGACTGCCTTGGCATGGTCTATTCGAATATCATCAAAAATTGCTCCCTGGTTGATGCCAAACAGCATCTGGTTCCTATTGATGGTAGTTTCCAATTGATTCAGCCGATGTAATTCCTTTTTGCACCGCTTTAACCAGCGGGTCGTCCGTGCCACAGAATCCTCTACATAGGAACGATCTGCCACACTGGATGGACATTCGTCAAAAGCCATGGCAATCGTGGACGCAAGATTAGATTGAATCTGCATACTTTCCTCTGGTCCCATAAAAATTTTTCTTCCATCAATATGCGAATGAAAATATACGCCTTCCTCTTTGATTTTTCGAAGCCCGGCAAGAGAAAACACCTGGAATCCGCCAGAGTCTGTCAAAATGGGTTTGTCCCACACCATAAACTGATGCAGCCCTCCCAGTTTTTTTACAATTTCATCCCCTGGACGCACATGGAGATGATATGTGTTAGAAAGCTGCACCTGCGTCCCAATTTGCTGCAAATCCTGGGTGGACACCGCGCCTTTGATTGCTGCCACCGTTCCCACATTCATAAATACTGGCGTCTGGATTATGCCATGCACCGTATGGAACTCTCCCCTCTTTGCCCTGCCTTCCTGCTTTAACAATTTATACATAAAGTTTCCCTTTCTCTCACACCTGCAATCATTTATATATTAGTATAGCAGAACTCATTGGTTTTCTCAATAGAAAGGCTTTTCTTTTTCGGCGATTTTGATTATAATGATGTTACAGTTCACTTGTCAGCCAATATGGAGAAAATCACATGCTTGTATGATGATTTCTTCATTTGTGCTGACGAAGGGAACGCTAGTTTATGAGCAAAGTTAGCTGCATTCAAGAAAGCTTCAGCGTTCTTGCGGAGGCGCGCAGGAGCTTTGATGACAACAACTCTGCGTGCTTTTGCAAATGGCAAGGGAGTGAACTGTAACGTCATGATTATTGTTTATGATATAAAATAAAATTATATTTCATTATAGGAGGTAACTATGGCAGGCTCAACATTTGGAAAACATTTCACTATTACCACTTGGGGAGAGTCCCATGGAAAGGGAATCGGCGTTGTTGTGGACGGTTGTCCCGCAGGAGTGCCCTTGTGTGAATCTGATATCCAAACTTATTTAAATAGAAGAAAACCGGGACAGTCACGATATTCCACTCCCCGCAAAGAAGATGACAAGGCAGAAATTCTTTCTGGAGTTTTTGAAGGGCTAACCACTGGAACACCCATTAGCCTGGTAGTCTTTAATGAAAACCAGCGTTCTCGTGATTATGGTGATATTGCAACATACTATCGCCCAGGACATGCAGACTATACGTTTGATCAAAAATACGGTTTCCGGGATTATCGGGGTGGGGGACGCTCTTCCGGCAGGGAAACCATCGGCAGAGTAGCCGGCGGCGCCATCGCGGCAAAAATATTAAAACAGCTTGGAATCTCATTTTTCACATATACCCGTTCTATCGGTCCCATTACAATTCCCCAGACGGCAGAAGAATTCCTTGCCGCTTCAAATCCATCAAGCTCCATTTGCCTTGAAAAACTTCAGGAAACAATCTTATCCAACCCACTGTATATGCCAGATTCTGAATCCTCAAGCAAAGCTCAGGCATTTTTGGAAGAATGCATGAAACGTACAGATTCTGCTGGTGGAATTATTGAAGGAATTATAACAGGAGTTCCCACTGGTCTAGGTGAGCCAGTATTTGATAAACTTGACGCAAATCTGGCAAAAGCCATTTTTTCCATTGGGGCTGTCAAAGGTTTTGAGATTGGCGACGGTTTCCAGTCTGCTTTTGCATTAGGTTCTGAGAACAATGACAACTTTACAATAACAAATGGAACCGTCTCTACAGCCACCAACCACGCTGGCGGCATCCTGGGCGGCATCAGCAGCGGAGCACCTATTATTTTTCGTGCCGCTGTAAAACCTACCCCTTCCATCGCTTCTGTACAGCAAACGATCAATAAAAATGGTGAAAACATTTCCATTTCAATTCACGGCAGACATGACCCAATTATCGTACCAAGAGCTGTAGTGGTTGTGGAATCTATGGCAGCACTGACACTTTTTGATCTGTTATTAGAAAATATGGGGGCAAGAATAGAGTCTTTAGAACAATTTTATATAAAAAACTAGGTGTTCATCTTCAAACGCCACTAAAATAGCGGATTTCAAGAGATTTAGAGTAAGAAAAAACACCAATTTACTACTTTTGAAAGAGTCTTGATATTTCATTAAAATTGAATACGGAAAACACTTTAGAATACTACATAAAATACAACAAAGGAGATTCCAACACAAATAACTGGAATCCCCTTTTTATTTTTCGTTTAATCCTTGGTAACCTTGCGTATTCAACTCTGCCTATTTTCTTGTTTGTTTTTATCAATGCACAGTGTTTCTGCAAATGCAGAACTCCCAGTGCGATGGTTCCTAACAGGACGGATGCCCGTCTGGGTGAACGTCGTCAACAATATAGTATCCTATTTACCATCAATGAATTGAACAACGCTATCTGCTGTGCAATTCAAAATTTTGCACAACTTTTCTAAGGTATTTATGGTAATAGACTTATTGCGTTTTAAATTTGTTATAGTGTATGGGCTAAAATTATGTTTGTAAATAAGTGCATATGTTGTAGCTTTTCGCTCTTTCATCGTTTGCTACAATGGTTCATATGAAATCATAATGTTATCCCTTTGACCCTTATATTGCTTGTATTACAGGTAAAATAAAAATCTTGCATATTAAAAAATATTTGTCTATAATTAAAGGAGGACAAAAAATTATGATTGTAAGGAAAGATGAGGAAATAATTAAAAATGAAAGCAGATAATTTACCACAAAAATGGAATCTTTATAAGTTTACTGGGTTGCCATATTTTAATTATTGGCCGGAAGGTGCAAAAGCAAATAAATTTTATGAGGAAATGAAAAAAGAATATGATGAAATTAAAAATAAGAAATTGAATGGATGTGTCGGAACCATATGCTGGCTTGTTTCTTACTTTGTGTTAATATTTTGTGCAGGAAAACTACTGTTTTACGATTGGATGACGCGATTAGGGTCGTATAAATTTACTTTTTGCATTGCAATTCTTCCTGCTATATTTCTTATCATAGGGCATCAACATGAGAAGAAAGAGAAAGCAGCCCGGAATAGCTTTGACAGAGCTATTTCTAATAGGCAGGAAGCTACATATAAATATACAGATATTTTTATTGAACCTCTTGTAAATAAGCTGATGAGTGGTTACTGGCGAAGTTTCCGAACAGGAACGCAATGTATTATTTATGGCAATGATGGACTTATTTATTTTAATACACATGACAGCACTCTTGTTGCATATAACAAATCTAATATTAAAGATGTGGTACGGGAAAGGATACACTTGGGTGCTTCCACAAACAGTCAAATAAGTAGTTCTACTTCAACTTATACTTATGATGATAATATAGGTAGTGGTGTTCGTGCCAGTTCAAATACAAATACCTCTGGATATTCAAATACAACGGATTATTATGAGTGGCATTTGGATATTTTCACTGATTTTATTGATTATCCTAAAGTTTCTTTAGTATTAGACGATTCACCATCTACAGAAAATGCTATCGGAGAAATTTATGCTATTTTAAAACCATAATCGCACTGAGATTACATAAAGAAAGGAAAGATTAATATTATGAAAAAGAAAACAGTTATAACAATGATTCAACCGCAACTGAACTGCTCCCCGATTAGTATGCGGAGAATCCCCTGTCGCATTTTAGTACTTGATAATTGATTTAATATTAAGTCTGTGACAAATTAATTCTTCATGACTATTATATTTCTTTATTCTCGCAAGTCTTGGCGTGAGATGCAGATAAAAATGGCAATTATTCTCCATCGGATATTAACCAAAATAAGCCGACAACTAACTACAAGCTAGTTATCGACCTATCAATACACCACTAATATACTTTACAATCATTTAAAACAGGGGAAGAGGGATTCGAACCCCCGTGAACGGTTTTGGAGACCGCAATACTGCCGCTGTATGATTCCCCTATATCATTTATATAACTTATTCCACGTATCTACTTTTACTATACGTGGATTTCAGTCATTTTATGAACAAATTTTTATTATGCCCTGAAAAATCCACACAGCAAACACCACAACCACTCTGGGTCAAGCCCTCGACCGATTAGTAACAGTCAGCTCCATACATTGCTGTACTTCCACCCCTGCCCTACCTACCTCGTA